>NZ_JAUBRJ010000006.1:159528-183119 GCF_036701805.1 Microcoleus sp. N3A4 | reverse complement strand
CTCACTATTATCTCGGATGATTCACTTTTAACCCCTCAATCCGCCTATGTGCCAGTTGGGGGTGCGGAATGTGGGATTTTAGATTTTAGATTTTAGATTTTAGATTTTAGATTTTTAACAGTCAACAGTCAACAGTTAACAGTCAACAGTCAACAATCACGGACTGTGTAACCGGAATTGATATAACATAGGTAAAGAACACGGCGGTATCGACACTACCAAGGTATTTTTAGTAATTTATTTTGTGGTCATTCCCCTTGCCTTTGTAAATTCGTGGTTTGCCTGTGAATTGTACTTTCTGGTTGCAGCTATGTGGCTGATTCCCGATCGTCGGATTGAGGAGACTCTGATTAAGTAAAAAGTGCGATGTTTGTCAGAATAATCGATGTCAACGAATCGGCTTTTGATAGCTCAAGTAGTCGTAATGTATATTTAAATATTTCCTCAAAACTGCCGACAAACTAAATAACTTTTGATTGCCGGATTGAGGCGTTAATAAAAATTTTTGGTGCTGCTGCAACAAGGTATGATTAGTTCAAATAGAAATTTGCAAAAACACTTAAATAAAAGTCAAAATCTAGGAAATGTCCTGAATGTAAATCAACTCATGTCAATAAAAATGGACAAAAAAAGGCAAACATAATTATCTTTTTTTTGAGTGTGGTAGGCAATTCATAGAATGCTACCAACCCCATAAGGGTGACTCTCAAGGAGTTAAGCATGAATGTCTAAAAATGGGCGTTGCTGATTCACTGTATGAATCAACTTTTCGCTTGATGTTACAAAACTCATCATACTTGGCTTATAGCAATTGGGAAATCTTGAATTCATACCTGTATTCAGCAACGCCCCAAAAACATCCTGTGCAACCACAGAGAACAAGCCGTAGAAACGGCAAAACCCTTGAGAAATCAAGGGTTTTAAATACTGTTTGCATAAGCGGACGGTGGGACTCGAACCCACGACGTTCAGCATGGGAAGCTGACATTCTACCACTGAATTACGCCCGCGCTTAGTGTTTTTTACTTGCTTTCACCTTCTTTGATTTTTGAGGTGTCGCGGTAAAAAACTACTAGAAAAACATTATACAACTATTTTATGATTTTGAGTATACCATTTTGACAATCAATTTTGGGCGGCAGCCGATCGCCCCTCCACCCGACAAAAAAGTCCTGCACCACAGGCAGGACTTAATCTAACTTAAATTTCTTAGTCTCTTAGAGAGGGACTTTGTTTGACTCTTAAGCGGTTTCAACCGCCGATCGAGGGCGATCGAGACTTTGCCGTTAGACGAAGCGCAAAGAGGTGCTGTCAATAGCCAGGAAAGAAACTGATTGGACGATCGCAATCAATTCCTCCGAGCTCCCAGTCTTCTTGAAAATAGCGGTACCAGCAGGCAACCCTGTCGGAGAAGCACCTAACTGGTAAGTGCTAGGAGCACCTTGAAGTTGGAGGATATCTTCACTCGGGTTAAAACCGACAATCAAAGCGTAGTCGCCTGCGCCAGTGGCGGTATCGTTGGCATCGTTGTAGTAGAACTTGGTGGCATCTCCCAGCAAGAAAGTATCATTGCCTTCTGCGCCAATCAGGGTATCGACTTCGCCACGGCCTGGATTAGCAGCAGTGCCGTCAACGCCACTGAGAATGTCGTTGCCTTCTTTGCCGTAGAGGAAATCGCTGCCGCTACCGCCGAGTAAAGCATCGTTATTTTCACCGCCGTACAGGGAGTCGTTACCAGCGTCGCCGGCTAAAGTATTGTTGCCTAGATCGCCGCTGATGGCATCGTTACCATCGCCACCATACAAGAAGTCGTCACCTTTTCCTCCTAACTCGCTATCGTTACCGTCGCCTCCAATCACCGTGTCGCTTCCTTGGTTGCCAAATAGGAGATCGTTACCGTTGTTGCCAAATAGGATGTCGTCTTCTTTGCCTCCGAAGAGCAAGTCGTCGTCACCATTGCCTACCAAGATGTCATTTCCCTTGAGGCCATACAGGATATCCTTAGCGTCGCTGCCAACGATCGCATCATTGCCGTTGCTGCCGATTGTCTGGGGCGCTGAACCAGTTGGTGCGGGTGGGTTTGTGAATGTGGGTGCGATCGGGAGTGCGATCGTCTGAGCCGGCGCGGGAGTGAAAACGGGTGTGGGTGTGGTTGCAGGTGTGGGTGTGGTAGCCGGTGTGGGTGTGGTTGCGGGTGTTGGTGTGGTAGCCGGTGTCGGTATCGCGATCGGCGTGGGAGTTATCACCGCTGGTGTTGGCGTTGTCACCACTGGCGTGGGAGTTGTCACCGCTGGTGTTGGTGTTGTCACCACTGGTGTGGGTGTGGGTGCGATCGGTGCTTCTGGTAAATTAGCAGCAAGAATCGCAGTACCAGAGAGGTTGTTGATGGTTTCGATTAAGCCAGCACCCGCGACAGTCGGCGATGCACCGAAAAAGTCTAAAATTACTAAGTCATCAGCAGGGTTGGCGATGCCGTCTGTGTTGATATCAACTACCAGACTGGTACCTTGCCGCCCTAAGCCCAGAGTTCCTGGTGACAAGGAGAGGGAAAGGTTTGTGTCGGTGCCGAAACCTATTTGCACATTATCGATGCCATCGGTATCCTGAATCTGATTTGACCTGCTGCTCATAAGATAGCTATCGCTACCTGCACCACCTTGCAGCACGCCGGAGCCCCCATTGTAGGCATAGAACGTATCATCGCCCGCACCGCCTTCTAAGGTGCTATTAAAACCACTACTGAGATAGTCATTGCCCGCACCGCCATCGACGGTGCTACTCCCAAAGTCGAACAGGGTGTCGTCTCCATCGCCGCCGGCCAGGCTACCGCCACCAAGGAGGCTGTCATTGCCCGCACCGCCATCGAGGGTGTCAGTGCCACTGCTACCAAGGAGGCTGTCATTGCCCGCACCTCCACTGAGGCTGTCATTTCCATCACCGCCTAGCAAGGTGTCGTTGCCTTCTAAGCCCGCGATGGTGTCGTTGCCTGCTAAGCCTGAGATGTTGTCATCGGCTGAGGTGCCTGTCAGGTTGTCATCGTTTGCTGTTCCGGTGAGCGCATTAGTTCCGGGTGCCGCCGTAGCCTCAGTGAGATTAGCAGCCAGGATATCTGCACCAGTGAGGTTGCCCACAGTTTCAATGAAGCCAGCACCCGCGACAGTCGGGGATGCGCCGAAAAAGTCTAAAATCACAACGTCATCGGTAGCCCTGATGATGCCGTCTTTGTTGGTGTCGATGGCTAAACTCGTGCCTTGGCGGCTCAATCCCAAAGTGCCCGATGACAGCGACAGCGACAGCGTAGTGCTGGTACTGATTTTGTCGTCAAAAGTAACAAAATCTAAGCGATTGATGCCACCTATATCCTGAATTTGAATTGCACTCTGCCCAGAATCCTGCAGCAAATAGCGATCGTTACCTGCACCGCCTCGCAGCGTATTTCCACTGCCAAATTCGCCATCGAGCGTATCATCACCAACACCGCCTTCTACAATGCTATTACCGCTAGAACTGAGATAGTCATTGCCAGCACCGCCATCCAAGGTTGAAGAGAAATTTCCAAAAAGTGTGTCATCTCCATCGCCACCAGCGAGACTGCCAGTTGCCTCCAGATAGTCATTGCCCGCACCGCCATCGAGGATGTCAGTGCCACTGAAGCCACCAATCAGGGAATCATTTCCCCCACCTCCACTGAGGCTGTCGTTTCCTCCACCTCCTAGCAAGGTGTCGTTGCCCTCAACACCACTGAGGGTGTCATTGCCATCAAGACCTGAGATGTTGTCATTGTCGGCAGTACCGATGAGGTTATCAGGGCCCGAAGTTCCTGTGAGTGCATTGCTGCCTGGTGCCGCGGTAGCCTCTGTTAAATTCGCTGCGAGGATGTCGGTACCCGATAGGTTGCCCACAGTTTCGATGAAGCCTGCACCTTGGACTGTCGGCGATGCACCGAAAAAGTCTAAAATCACCACGTCATCGGCTGGCCTTGCGATTCCGTCTTTGTTGATGTCAATCAGCAAGCTAGTACCTTGTCGGGCCAAGCCTGTATTTCCCGATGACAGCGACAGCGACAGCGTAGTGCTGGTGCTGATTTGGTCGTCAAAAGTAACAAAGTCTAAGCGATCGATACCACCTGTATCCTGAATTTGAATTTGACTCTGCTGATTATCCGGCTGCAGGAGATAGCGATCGTTACCTGCACCGCCTCGCAGCGTACTTCCATTACCAAATCCGGTAGAGAGCGTATCATCACCAGCACCGCCTTCGACAATGCTATTACCACCAGCATCGAGATAGTCATTGCCCGCACCGCCATCCAAGGTTGACAAGAAATCTGCCGACAGCGTGTCATCTCCATCTCCACCAGCGAGACTGCCATTTGCAATGAGATAGTCATTGCCCGCACCGCCATCGAGGGTGTCAGTGCCACTGCCACCAAAAGTGCCAATATTGCCACCAAACAGGGAGTCATTTCCCCCACCTCCACTGAGGCTGTCGTTTCCTCCACCGCCCTGCAAGGTGTCATTGCCGTCTAAGCCACTGAGGGTGTCATTGCCGCCCAGCCCTGAAATGCTGTCATTGTCTGGCGTGCCACCGATCAGAGTGTCGCTTGAGGATGTACTGATAATTGTTGCCATTTTTGTTCCTGCTTACGAATAACAGGCGAGGGCGATTTTTACATCGACACAGGCCCTTATTTATCTATCAGGACTTTTCGACAAAAATTATGCAAATTGTCAAAGTTTTTTTGCGAGATTTTTTTATTTGATTTACGCCAAAAAATGTTATATTTACTACCTGCATATTTGAACGATCGCCAAAATCTGTATCTACGCACCGATCGATTAACTGAATTAAGCAACGAGATGCCGATCGCGACACCGCAGTCGGACACGGCAGTGCTTTTTCCATACCCGGAGGATATTGTAGGTTCTTGTGGCAATACGCAGGACGATTCCCTACGGGATAACTTCGCTTCACGGCTTTTTGGTATAGTAGAATTGTGACTGTAATGTCGCTCCCAATATCACAGAAACCGACGCCGAACAACTGATATCGCGGACAGAATACTTTCTCAATTTTGCCACAGATAATATTGATTCTCTGCCTCCACAATCTGGTTAAATGATAGGGAGTAGGTTTTAAGGATCGAAAACTTAATAACTTAAACACCTCCTAAAGTCCTCTCTCTTTTAACTTGCCAGATCAAAGGAGACTTTTCCTGGTAACGAGCAAATTGCTGAGGCTCGATCGGCTTTAGAACACCGAGCCTCCGCCTCTGCATTACTAGGCAGAACCTGGTAACGAGCCAAACGAGCAAAACCAGTCTTTTGTCGTTTAACACGAGCCTCTCAATCCCCCCTAACGCCCCTTAAGAAGCAGGGAAGGGGGGGACAAGAGTCTTGTCAAAGTCCCCCTTCTTAAGGGGGATTTAGGCGGATCTGGCTACTGCTAAAAGCGAAATTTCTCAGGGATTTAAGGCTTAAATTGACAGGCTCTAGGCTGTGCCGTTTCCCTACCCGGAGAACTTCGATCGCCCTTCCCCCCTTTTCTTCCCCCGGATCAGATTAAAAATCCAGATTTGCAAACCGTCCATGTAAGTAAAAACCACCGGAATCACCACCAGAGTCAGCAGCGTAGAAGTCATCAAACCGCCAATTACCGCCATCGCCATCGGGCTGCGAGTTTGCGAACCAGCGCCAATTCCCAGAGCAATTGGCACCATCCCAGCGATCATGGCGATCGTCGTCATCAAAATCGGCCGCAACCGCGCCACTCCCGAATCCAGCGTCGCCTCGTACATCGGCTTGCCTTCCTGCTGATTCATAATCGCGTAATCCACCAGCAAAATCGAATTTTTCGTCACAATTCCCATCAGCAAAACCACGCCAATCAAAGCGTACAGCCCGAGAGACTTTTGTCCCACCAGCAGTCCAACCAGCGCCCCACCCAGAGACAAAGGCAAGGCGGCCATAATTGTCACCGGATGCAGGAAATTGGCAAACAGCAGCACCAACACAGCATAAATAAACAGTACCGCGGTTCCCAGAGCCCCCGCAAAACCGCTGAACACATCCTGCATCACCTTCGCATCTCCCGAAGATTCCTGTTCGACGCCGGGGGGCAAAGGATTCATTGCAGGCAGTTTCTTCACCGCCACCGAAGCTTCTCCCAAAGTCGTACCCTGCAACAAATTCCCCTCTACAGATACTTGACGGGCTCTGTCGTAGCGATCGATCTGAGAAGGCCCGCTGCCCAAAGCAATATCCGCTACTGCCCTCAACGGCACCAAAGTATTATTTTTCGCCGGTACTTGCAGATTCTTAATTGTTTCGATATCGCTGCGAAACTGCGATGCCAACATTACATGAATCGGAATTTGTCTGTCCGCCAAATCAAACTTAGCAAGATTCGAGTCAATATCTCCAATCGTTGCCAGAGATGCAGTGCGAGCAATTTGCTGCACCGATACACCCTGATCCGCGGCCCGAATCGGATCGGGTTTCACCAGGATTTCTGGCTTCACCAAACTCGCGCTAGACTGTACCTCAATCAGTCCCGGAACTTGCCTCATTTGTAGCGTGAGACTTTCAGCAGTTTTAGTTAAAGCTTCGGCATTTTCGCTTTTTAGGACGATCGACATTTGCTTTTTACCGCCGACACGCCCTTGGGCAAAACTCAGCCGCACACCCGGAACATCGCGCAGTTTCGGCCGCATTTCCTCTTCAAATCGCTGTTGTCCGATCCGCTTGTCGGCGGGTTTCAATTTCACGTACAGACTGGCTGTATTCACACCGCTAGCGCCCCCTCCGCCGGAACCTGGGCCCCCGGAGACTGTCGGAGCACCTTCAGTCTCCAAAACGCTATCTACGGCTGGATGAGCGAGCAATAATTGAGTTGCTTGCTGCACTGCTGCATCTGTCTGCTGCAAGATAGAACCCGGAGGCAATTCAATAGAAACAGTCGAAAGTCCGGTATCATCGCGATCGATAAACCCAGTCGGAATGTAAGGTATTAATTGAACGCTGCCGAAAAACAAAGCTACACCTAAAATTAGGACGATCGCCCGATGCTTCAGCGCCCAAGTCAAAAGCCGGCGGTACTGATAAGAAAGTTGGTCTTTTTTGAGTTCCTGATGGTGTCCTTTATCCTTAAACAAATAAGCCGCCATCATCGGAGTAACGGTTCTGGCTACTAACAGCGAAAATAACACCGACGCCGAAACCGTCACCCCAAAAGGCCGAAAAAACTGACCGGGAATTCCCGGCATAAAAGCCACCGGTGCAAATACCGCAACAATCGTCATCGTAGTAGCAACAACAGCCAAACCAATTTCAGCCGAAGCATCCAAAGCAGCTTGATAGGGAGTTTTGCCCATCCCGACGTGACGCTCGATATTCTCAATTTCGACGATCGCATCATCTACTAATATTCCCACCACCAGCGACAGCGCCAACAAAGTCATACTGTTGAGGGTGTAGCCCAACAGCCGGAGCACAGCAAAAGTAGGAATTGCCGACAGCGGTAAGGCAACAGAAGCAATTAAAGTTGCGCGCCAATCCCGCAAAAAGATTAAAATAGTTATTATCGCTAAAGCCGCCCCCAAAATTAAAGCATCCAAAGAAGCTTCATAAGAATCTCGGATGTGGTCTGCTAAAGTATAAATAAGTTCCAGCTTGACATCAGGCGGCAAAGTTTTTTCCAGTTTTTTAACAGTTTCCCGCACCGATTCTTCTACAGTAACGAGAGTGCTGCCGGTACTGCGGAGGATGGAAAAAGCCACAACAGGTTTGTTGTTGAGCCGCGCCGCCTGACGCGCTTCTGCATAGCCTTCATCAACTTTACCCAAAGTGGAAAGCGGCACAAAACCACCTTTAGGCAAGGTAATTTGATAAGCTTTCAACTGTTCGATAGTTTTCGCACTGCCGAGGGTGCGGACTGTTTGCTCGGAATTGCCAATTTCAGTTCTACCGCCAGGTAAATTGATGTTAAAATTGCGAATTTGGTCGTTAACTTGGGTAGCTGTAATCCCTAGACTTTGCAGTTGTTCGGGGTTTAAATCGACTCGAATATCCCTGTCCCTGCCTCCAATTCGCTGCACTTGAGCGACACCTTTGACGGAGAGGAGGACGCGGCTGATGTTTTGGTCGATTAATTCGCTTAACTGTTCTACGGTTTGGCGATCGGAAACAACCGCATAAGACATAATTGAACTGCCGGCAAATTCGACTCGCTTGACAACCGGGTCATTAATATCTTGGGGCAAGCTTTGGCGGATTTGGGCGATCGCGTTGCGGACATCGTTAGTAGCACGATCGCTATTTGTTCCCAATAAAAAGTTAACTGTAGTATTAGAAGAACCATCATTAACTGTAGAGATAATGTGGTCGATATTGCCCAAACCTGCCACAGCATCTTCTACTTTTTTCGTGACTTGAGATTCAAGTTCTGCTGGATCTGCCCCCGGTTGGCTAACTGATATCGAAACTGAAGGCACATCAATATTCGGTGAATCATCAATGCCTAAAAGCGGAAAAGATAGTAAACCCGCGATTGTCAGAACTAAGAATAAAACAATCGTGGGTACTGGCTGTTTGATCGACCAAGCCGAAATGTTGAAAGACATAATGGGGAATGGGGAATGGGGAATGGGGCATTGGGCATTGGTAATACAGTTCCTGCTTTCTCTCTTCTTTATTCTCTTCTTTATTCTCTTCCTTTGCGTCCTAGCGCTTACGCGCCGCTCCGCGTAACGCACCTCGAAGCGGTTCGTTTAAAAAAAGTAATACTGTAGGGTGCGAAGTCCGCACCTTACACTTACTGACTACTGACTAATGACTGCTGACTGCTGACTAATAACTAATAACTAATAACTATTTAACAACCTTAACCAGATCGCCATCCTTAAGATAACCAGCTCCAGCAATAACTACCCGATCGCCCGCCTTCAAACCCTTTTTAACCTCCACCTTAGCACTGGTCAACTCACCAACCGCACCCCCGCTAATTTCCCCAACTTCCACCGGCTGAGCCTGCACCTTGTCCTCGCCGACAAGTTTGTAAACAATAGAACTGCCATCAGATTGCGGCACAATAGCATTAGCGGGGACTTTCAAACCTTGCGCCGTTGCCGTAGAAATCGATGCGCGCAAAAACATTCCCGATCGCAAAAACTCGCTTGCAGGCAAATCAATCTTCACCGTAGCTTGCCGATTTTGCGGGTCAACAAGCGGCGAAATATCTCGCACAGTTCCTGACAACTTAATCCGCTTGTCAGAGTCAGAAGTAATCTGCACCGCTGTTCCCGGCCGCACTTGCGCCACCTGAGTTTCCGGCACTTTCAATTGTAGTTCCAGCTTGTTTCCCCGAATAATTGAAAAGAGTTTTTGATTCCCCGCAGAAACATCGCCAACTCGACCAATTCTTTCAGCCACAGTGCCGCTGTCCGGCGCTCGCACTATAGTTTGTTCTAGTTGAGTTTGTAACTGTTGGACTCGCGCATCATTGCTGCGGACACTTGCTGCGTTATTTCCGACATTTGCTCTCGCACTGCTGACACTCGCTCCGGCCGTATTCACTTTAGCACGAGCGCTGCTGAGGGCCGCTCTCGCCGTACTGATATTAGCTTCAGCAGTAGCTACTTTAGCAATAGCCGATCGCACTTCTTCCGCTGCTTTATTCTGTTCTTCCAAAGCTGTATTCAAGTCAGCTTTCGTTTTGTTCAAGTCTTGAACGGCCGTGTCTCGCTCCGTCTTGCGCTTTTCTAAATCTTGCTGGCTAATTACTCCCTGAGTAGCCAAATTTTGGCTGCGATTTACTTCTCTTTGAGCTTGAGCTAATTTAGCCTCGGCGGAAGCAATGCCGGCTTTAGCTTGAGTGACACCAGCTTTAGCTTGCTCCACACCGGCCCTGGCCTGGCCGACGCCTGTTTGGGCTTGCGCTGCGTCAGCGATGGCTTTTTCAACGCCAGCTTGAGCTTGAGCGACGCCGGCTTGGGCTTCTTGTTGGGCTGACTGAGCTTGCTGCACCTGAGCTTCGGCTTGTTCTACCGTAGAATTAGCCGATTGTACTCCAGCAAGCGCTTCGGCAATTTGCGATCGCAGCACCGAATCGTCCAAAACCGCCATCGTCTGACCTTTTTCTACTGCATCGCCTTCCTTCACCAACACCTGCTTGATTTGCAAACCGTTGGCTTGCGGCAGCACCGGCAGCAAGTCGTAGGCCACCACGGTGCCCGTCGCTTCCAAAGTTTGAGCCACCTCGGCAGATTCCACAGCCGCCACTGTCACAGTCTGAGAAGTAGGTACTTGAGCCACTGCTGGGGCTTTAGCTGCCGGACGCGAGCTTTTTCCCGAAACCAAGTGTACGCCCGCCAGCGTTGCAGCTACCCCAATTCCTACGCCCGCCAACAGTGCCGGCCACCTAATGCCTTTGCTGGGCGCAACTTCGGTTTCTTCTGCTTCCCAAACTTCTGATTCTTCCCCGTCCATTTCTGGAACTTCCAGAGGAATTTCCCGTTCCTCTTCTGAGGAGGCGAATTCCCGGCGAGACTCATCTTTGACACCGCTTTCAGAAACCTTCGCGGCTTCGTTGCTGTTGCGCCCGTTCTGTATGTGGTGAAGGGGTTGCGTTTCTTCCGCTTCTGAGATAACTTGATTTGTCACAGTAGTTCCTCCCGCCGGTATCAGCCTTTGGTTTTTGATATTGTAAAGAAAGATTGCAGTCTTAATATTTATATCATTTTAACGGACGGCATCAGCATTACCGCGTCCTCCTTTTGGGTGACTGCGGCGCAATGAAGATTCGCAGCGGCGAGGAATCTCTGTTTGGACGATCGACATTTAATTTGACCCAGCTCCGGCGCAAGCAGGCGATCGATAATCTATACTCTAATCTGTGTCGTAGAATACGACAAATCGGCTGAGGAAGTTTTATAAGTTTAACTGACCAAAATCATAATGAATAGTATCTTTTCTCCCGTCCAACAGTTTCTAATCACTTGGCTGCTAGTGCTAGTGACGGGATGGTTTACCTTGGCTGCTGTCAATTATGTTGGAGAACTGGTCAGCATTTTAGTAACAGCGGGACTCATTGCATTTTTATTGAATTACGCAGTAGCAAGACTGCAAGTATTTTTGCCGCGGGGAGTAGCGGCGGCACTGGTTTATTTGACAGCGGGTTTGCTATTAGTAGTAATTGGTTTAACTATTGTGCCGCCTGTGTTCAGTCAAGCGAGACAGTTGGGGGTGAGGTTGCCGGAATTGCTGGAGTCTGGGCGACAGCAGCTAGGTGAATTCCAGATTTGGAGTGCCGATCGCAATTTGCCTTTTAACGTGGAAATTTTGGAACAGCAACTATCTGCTAAGGTGCAAGAACAAGTGCAGGCGATCGCGGGAACGAGTTTAGGCTTAGTTGTCGGTACTGTTAACTGGTTTCTCGACTTAATTCTAATTCTAGTAATTTCATTTTATATGCTCCTAGACGGACAAAGAGTATGGGGTGGTTTGACAAGTATTTTTTCCCCAGACATTCGCTATGTTTTAACCGATACTTTGCAGCGAAACCTCCAGCGGTTTGTATCGGGACAGTTGCTGCTAGGACTATTTATGGCGACAGCACTGACTCTGGCTTTTTGGTGGCTGCGAGTGCCATTTTTCCTGTTGTTTGCGGTATTTATAGGGTTGACAGAAATAATTCCGTTTATCGGAGCAACTTTGGGAATTGGCACTGTTAGTATAATTGTAGCGTTTATTGATTGGTGGCTGGCGCTGCAAGTCTTGGTAGTGGCGATCGGTCTCCAGCAAATCAAGGATAATGTAGTAGCTCCCCGAATCATGGGTAATCTCACCGGATTGAGCCCGGTGATTATTTTCACAGCTTTGCTGTTAGGAGGTAGAGTAGGAGGGTTGTTAGGAGTTATCCTGGCAATTCCGCTCACTGGGGTTGTAAAAAGTATAGTAGAAATTGTACTCAATCCCAAACTGCCGCCGCAAACAGGCTCGTTTTTCTACAATCCTTTTAGCGGCGAGGAATTGGGGAAAATAGCAGAAAATGAAAGTAGAATAATTTTGGTTGCCGATGAACAAAAATAGTCTCATGTTTGTAGTAAGGAATTCTGTTATGAAAAATTTTCTAAGTCAGGAGTTCAGACCTTGCTGCTGAGTCCTTTAAGAAAAAAATAAAATCCTTACTGCGAACTTTAAGGACTAAATTCCTTACTACGAACCCACTTAAAATCTCAAACCTAAAAACTTATGAAATGGTGGCAAAATCTTAAGAAAAACCCTCTAGCTCGGTTGGGAGCCGTGCTGCTGTTAATTTTTTATACAGTCGCACTTTTCGCCGAATTTGTGGCCCCTTACGACCCCTACGACTCTCAATTAAACGGTTCATTGCTGCCGCCGACTCAGATTTATTTAAGCACGCGAGACGGGCGATTTATCGGGCCCCACGTTTATCCGACTACTCAAGGGCCAGTGGATGCGAATACGGGCGATCGCGAGGTAATTGTAGACTGGCGCAAACCTTCTGTTATCGGTTTATTTGTCAAAGGTTCCCCCTATAAGTTTTTAGGAGTTTTGCCTTTCGACAGACACCTGTTTGGCACTACAGCAGAAGGCAAAATTAACATTTTAGGCACGGACGAACAAGCTCGCGATCAATTCAGCCGCTTAATACAGGGCAGCAGAATTAGCCTCAGCATCGGTTTAGTAGGAATAGCAATTTCTTTTCCCTTGGGATTGTTAATCGGAGGAATATCCGGTTATTTCGGCAGTTGGATTGACAGTATTTTAATGCGCTTCGCCGAAGTATTAATGACGATTCCCGGTCTTTATTTATTAGTAGCGCTAGCAGCAGTGCTGCCCCCAGGATTGACAAGCGCTCAGCGATTTATATTGATTGTGCTGATTACTTCATTTATCAGTTGGGCGAGTTTAGCGCGGGTAATTCGCGGCCAGGTACTGTCAATTAAACAGCTAGAGTTTGTGCAAGCGGCGCGGGCAATGGGTGCCAATCCAATTTATATTATTGTCCGCCACGTGTTGCCACAAACGGCAACTTACGTAATTATTTCTGCTACTTTGTCGGTTCCGGGTTTTATTGTTGCAGAGTCGGTTTTGAGTTTAATTGGATTGGGAATTCAACAGCCCGATCCTTCTTGGGGAAATTTGCTGTCGCTGTCTACTAATGCTTCAATTTTAGTGTTGCAGCCTTGGTTGGTTTGGCCTCCGGCGACACTAATTATTTTGACTGTTTTGGCGTTTAATTTATTGGGGGATGGGTTGCGGGATGCTCTCGATCCGAGAAGCATTCAAAGGTAATTGGGAATGGGTAATGGTAATCGGTAATTAAAATATTTGCCGTAGGGTGCGTGAGAACGATAAATCTTGGAATTCCAGCTAGGAAACTTACGCTCACGCACCGCTCAAACTATTAAAATATTTGGCGTAGGGTGCGTGAGAGCGAGAAAAGAGGGATCGCCATTATCGAAAAATAGAAAGGGCGATCGCTCTTTTCTGAAAAACAACGGAACTTCAGTCTACGATCGATCTACATCCCATAAGGATATTTATCATAATCTATCACGCCACTTGTCCGAAGGGGAATAAGACACTGAGCATAAGCATGAAGTACCTTTAAACTATACAGAAGCCTGTCTTGGATGTATTGATCGTCTTTAGAAGTTGCTTGGAAATGTTCATTAAGTACATTTTCTACATCCCTAACGATTACATGATCTGGAATCCATAAAAGATAAGTATTTTTGTAACTACTCATCCGTAATTCCGCAACAGGATAAGCTCCACCACGACTTGCACTAACTGCAACAATTAGCCCTGGTTTGTGACCAAGTTCATAATCTCCGCATAACAGAAAAAAGTTTTTCAATTGAGGCGGTACCATCCCACCCCATTCAGGAGAAACAACTATTAAAGCATCACATTGCTTTAACTGATTAGATATGGGCTCCCATATTTTCTTCCATTTTTCTGCTTCTTCATCCCATTTACTCTCTTCCCATTCTGGTAATGGTTCCTTACCGAGATCGAGAAGTATATTTGTGCTATCAGGAAATTCAGTTTCTAGTATTTTAGCTAGAAATTGAGCTACTTTGCTAGATTCTGAGTTAGGGCGATGGCTCCCTGAAACTATGGCAAATTTCATTTTGTTTTCACTCCTCTTGTTTTTATTGATAATTGACAATAATACCAATTTTTTATGAGGCCCCGTAGAATCCGATCCCCCAGGCGCCCTCCTTAATTAGGGGAGTAGGGGGTGGGACAAGATTCTTCTCCAAGTCCCCGCAACGATGCGGGGGATGCGAGGAGGATCGAGATATGTGAAACTTCACATTAAATTGGTATAAACAGTATCTTTATTATATGCAACTTCATGTAAAACTGGTATTAGTAACTTTTTCAGTTTAGCCCTTTTTTCAGAGATTTGCTTTCATTGAGATGCACCCCAGCAAGCCCTACTTAGAGGGGTATAAGCGTGAAATAAGGTTTCAATCATAAAAATTTAACTAGACAATTTGAAATACCTTTATCTATTAATAGTAATGCTAAAACCCGTTTGAGAAATGCGAATTGTCGTTAGCGGAGCCCTCGAAGAGGATCGCACTTGCACGCTTTTTCTCCCTAACCGGTTCCCAGCACTGCTGGCCCGAAAATTTCCGCCCAAATTCCCGCACCTTGCAGGGCAGAATCCTCAGACTTGCAGCCCCAAATGCTTGCAGCCTTTTAGCTTCAAAGTCACAAAACCTCTGTTAATTTGACAAATGTGCGATCGAGCTATCTTGCCTTTTCCGAACAGATATCCTACGTTTTCCTGCCATTTCGCTCGAATGGAAATAATGCGAGACTAAAGCTGCTAATGACTTGCACTCATCAATTCAATTTCAAAGCATTAACAGGCACCTCATCCCAAGAACTAACAGTCCGCAAAGTAGCAACCCAGCCCTGCTGTTTTTGCTCTGCCGTCAAATTCTGCTCAAAAGATTCGTGGCAATCCTTTGCTTGAGTCTCATCGCAACAAGCAATGCAAGAATAAAGAATGCCCGACGGATCGATTTGCTCGTTTACCCAAATAATCACGATTTACTCTCTCAATCAAAATCTACTGTTATTTAAATTTTCCTATATTTTTGTCAATTAAGTAGGTCGGTATTAATTAACCGGAGTGCGGCATTTTAGCTTAACAGGCAAGATGCCTGTTCCACACACAGGCAAGATGCCTGTTCCACACACAGGCAAGATGCCTGTTCCACAACAGATGAATTTTTTGTGGGCTGTTGCTTCTAGCCCGCCCTGAATTGTTTCGATGCCAAAGTTGCCAAAGACTCGCCCGCAACCCGGCAAATCCGCCAGTCGGGCATCACATCAGCACCGATGCCCTTGTAAAATCCGATCGCCAATTCATTCCAATCCAAAACACTCCATTCCAAACGCCCGCAGCCCCTTTCTACTGTCAACTGCGCTAAATAAACTATCAAAGACTTGCCAATTCCCCGCCCTCGAAACTCAGGCAGCACGAACAAATCTTCCAAATAAATTCCCGGCTGAGTCAAAAAAGTAGAATAATTGTAAAAAAACAGCGCCCAGCCCACAACTCGACCTTCGCACTCGGCTAAAATCGCTTCCGCAAAAGGTCGATCGCCAAACAAATGATTCTCCAAATCAACGGCATTGCCAGTAACGGCATGAGATAACTTCTCGTACTCAGCTAAAGCTTTAATCAAATCAAACAGCACCGACACGTCGCCGCGGGTAACTGGACGCAAAATTACCTCAGAAGACATAAATAAGTAAGTAGTACGCGACAATCCACAATTAAAAATACCACATCAAGACATTTTTAATTTGTAATATTTAATTAAGCTTTTCACCTTGAATCAGCATATTTACGGCGTCGGAGTTCCCACCCATAATAATTTTAAAATTTTTCAAAATGCAAACTCAATGTTTTTTAGCCTATTTCAACCAGCCCTTCAATCGTTCCGTCACTTGAGGCCGCCGCAGTTTCCGCATTGCCTTATTTTGAATTTGACGGACTCGTTCGCGGGACAAATTGAACAAACTACTCACCTCTTCTAAAGTGTAAGGTTCCCCCGTCACTAAACCGTAACGCATAGCAACAATCTCTTTTTCCCGCTCAGTCAAAATACTGTCCAACACCTCCAAAATATCTTGGCGCATCATCATCTCATTCATCTGATCTTCTGGAGATTGCGTCGCGTTATCTTCGAGAACATCCAAAAGTTCGGAACTTTCTTCCGAGCCGATGCGGTGGTTGAGAGACAAAGATTGCCGGCGTACTTGCTGGAGGTAACGAAGCTGTTCGCAAGTAACTTCCATTTCTTTAGCAAGTTCAGTTTCAGTGGGATTGCGTTGAAGAGAACGCCTCAAATCCCGATAAACTTTTTTGAGTTTATTTAACTGTTCGACAATGTGAACCGGCAAGCGAATCGTCCGTCCTTGATTGGCAATTGTCCGGGTAATTCCTTGGCGAATCCACCAATAGGCATAGGTAGAAAATTTGTAACCCTTCTCCGGATCGAACTTTTCGGCGGCCCGATTCAAACCTAAAGCTCCTTCCTGAATTAAATCGAGAAAAGGCACGCCCCGATTGAGATAGCGTTTGGCAATCGAAACTACCAAACGCAAATTCGAGCTGATCATTTTCCGTTTCGCCGACTGACACTGGTGGCGAAGCTGTTGCAGTTGAGTTTCGCTTACCCCCACAGCCACGGCGAGTTCAGCTTTGGTCGGCACTCTGTCCAATTCCTGCTGCAAACGCTGTTCTAGTTCCTCCAGGGCTACCAATTCTTGAACGCGGCGCGCCAACTCCACCTCTTCGGCGGCAGTCAGTAGAGGATACCGAGCCATTTCCTTGAACAAAGCTCCCACGGGATCGTCGGCAGACCAGTTGTTGTATGCTGACGAGCGAGTTACCGTCGGACGATCGATCTCGGTGTCTTCATCTTCTGCGATCGGGAGTGAGGCTTCGGGTGCCACCGCAAAAGTGCCTTGGTCAGATTCTGCCATATGGTGCTTGGTGTCGGTGGGATGATTTGAAAAGTATCCCTTAACTTTAACCAATTTAACCCGAAATTTCCGAAATCCATCTAGAAGTCGGTGAGTGATTTTAGTGGCTGATATCTGTTCGCCCCAATTTTAGACCTTTTTATTGAGTTCGAGCCAGTAAAGGAGCTGCCTGCAATAATTGCTGAGTATAAGGGTGCTGCGGATTAGCAAAAATATCCCTAGTCTTGCCGATTTCAACAATTTTTCCAGCATTCATTACCGCAATGCGATCGCAAAAAAATCTCGCCACCCACAAATCGTGCGTAATAAACAGATAAGTCAAATTAAATTCCTGCTTCAACTCCAACATCAGCTCTAAAACTTGAGTCTGCACGCTGGCATCCAGCATACTCACAGGTTCGTCGCAAATAATCAGTTGCGGGCGAGTAATTAAAGCGCGGGCGATCGAAACCCGCTGCTGTTGTCCTCCCGACAATTCCCCCGGATAGCGGCGAAAGAAATCCTCCCCAGGAGTTAAACCCACCCGCTCTAACATTTGGATTACTTGTTTTTTAGCTTCGCTGGTATTAGCTAATTTGTGAATAAACAAAGGGTCAGCAATACTTTCTCCGACTGTCATCATCGGATTGAGGCAAGCGTGGGGGTCTTGAAAGATCATTTGCATTTCGCGGCGGTGCTTCCTCACAGCATCGCGGCTCAGGGCAGTTATATCTATTCCTTGAAATTCCACTTTGCCGCCAGTCGCGGTAATTAGCTGCAAAATCGTGCGTGAAAAGGTACTTTTTCCGCAGCCGGACTCCCCCACGAGCCCTAGGATTTCTCCCCGTTGTAGCTCTAAACTAACCCCGTCTACTGCTTTAATTACCTGGCGATTCCGGGAAAATAACTGATCTAATAGATTGCTTTCTAAACTGTAGTGTTGCTGCAAGTTTGTCACTTTCAAAAGAGGCGAATTTGTTAAGTTTGCAGTAACGGCTTCAGTCCTGATTTCCTCGAATGCTAACCCTTTGTCAGAATCGGCTTGAATGTGCAAAGCTGCTTTGAGGAGCGATCGAGTATATTCGTGCTGCGGCTTTTCAAAAACGTTTTGCACCGGCCCTGTTTCTACGACTTTGCCGCCGTACATCACCGCAATGCGATCGCAATACTCGCCCACCATCGCCAAATCGTGAGAAATCAACAAAATAGCCGTTCCCCGTTCCGCGCAAAGTCTGGTTAATTCCTGCAAAATCTGGGCGGCGACAGTTACGTCCAAACTCGTAGTCGGTTCGTCCGCCACAATTAATTTGGGATCGAGCAAAAGAGCCAAAGCAATTGCTACTCTTTGCCGCATTCCGCCGCTAAATTCGTGGGGAAATTGCGACCAGCGAGACGCCGGAATTTTCACAGCTTCCAAAATGTCGATCGCCCGTTTCTTAGCTTGCTTGCGATCCAAATTCGGTCTGTGAGCTTGCAAAGTCTCGATGCAGTGTTCCCCGACAGTCATCAAAGGATCGAGACGAGTCATCGGATCTTGAAAAATCAATGCCACAGCTTCGCCCCGAAACCGTCTCAGCCGCGAAGCATTCATGTCAAACACCGACTCTCCAGCAAAACTAACTCGCCCCTCAATCAGCGTTGAATCCGGCAGCAACCGCATCGCCGCCCTTCCCAAAGTTGACTTACCGCACCCAGACTCCCCAACTAATCCGAGCTTTTCCCCCGGTTTCAGCGTCAGGGAAACCCCGTCAACGGCCCAACCCGATTGGCCCCGCCGCTGAGGATAAGCTACTCGCAGATTTTCAACGAAAAATAGAGAAGAGTCATTAGTCATTAGTCCTTAGTCCTTAGTCATTAGTTAGTAGTTATTTGTTAGTAGTTATTTGTTAGTAGTTATTTGTTAGTAGTTATATAATCCTCGGTTGTCAGTTGTCACTTATTAATCATTGTGAGTAGTCATTGTTAGTTATTAGTCAGTATTTATTGGCAATAGACTGAAAGTCTGTTAGTCAATGAAAGAATAATTAGCTGCAAACCGAGTTTTCTTGGTGCATAAGCCGCTCCCCCGATTACTAACTAATAACTAATAACTAATGACTAATAACTAATGACTAATGACTAATGACTAAATTTCCCTTCGCTTCAACTCAGCTCTCCGCAGTATGTAAGTAGCGGCACAATCTGCGTGGGGATGGTCTGCTAAAACTTCCGCGAGTTCCAACACATATCCGGCGATGTCCGGCCCCAGCTTCTCAGTAAGCACTTGACGTTCCCGAGAGGCGAGTTCTTGCACGCGGGCCTTAGCTTGCCAGTTGGGAGAAAACATCTTGTCAATCTCGGTGTAGAATCCCAGACTATCGAGAATGTCCCACTCGCCGTTATCGCACCAAATGCCCCCGCACAACATACAGCGCTCTATATAAAAGGGCACTCTGCTGAAGGGAACTTTCGCCCGCGACAGATAGTGACCGTCTTCGGGACACAGCGCTGCTTTGCTGTCGTAGGGAGACGGCGTGAATTCTATGCCGAGAGTGCCTGTCGCCTCTGGCTTCTGGGATTTGTTGTACCACTGGTTCTGCTCTTTCTGCCAAGCTTCGTATTCTCTGCCTGGAATCCAGATACCGTAACAGTTGGGACACCACTGCACCGACATACTGCCGGCTAAAGTGCCGCCTTCTAAGTTGGGATGTTTACATTTTGGACATTCCACCGCTTTATTTCTCCTTGCCGTATCAATTCCCTGTTAATTCAGTTGTTAATTCTGTATCTGGGCGAGCCCTGAAGAACCAGAATTTTTTTGCAGCAGCGCGCCACAGTAGCCAATTAGCGTGTTGAGCCGCGCGATCGCCGCAGTTTGCCTCGTCTTTGCTGTCGCTGGCTGGCGCGACGCTTGCAAAAACGTGACGTCTGTTCCCAATAACCGCAGTTGTTTGTGAATTTCCGTCAAATAGGACTGCTCTGGGAGTGTTTCTGAGGCGTCTAACTCATCGCTGTCAGCTCTCATAATTTGGTTTCCGAAAAATTGTTGCACTTTTCTGTATTCGATCGCCAGCGCTGCCCGATCCTGATTATCCTGTGCTGCTGTTCTTTGTAGTTGTTCTAGTGCTTGCTGTAATTCTTGGTAGCATTGGCGGCGGTCTTCGGACAATATCATGATTTTGTAAACAAATTTGTATTTATAATCAAAGTAGATACTTGCTTAAGGTTTGCTCATATTAAGGGAAGTCGTGCGTTTTTGCAGCAATTCCCTGTTTTTTGAGAACTTTTTCTGATAGAGTGCCCTGAATAAACCCTTCTGGCTCATGCTTTTAGTTTAGCGTTGCCTGTGAATGCCGATCGCCCGCTACCTCAACTGCTACCGCCAAAATATGCTTATTTTACCCGATCGACAGACCGTGGTGGCAGTGGTATCACTATATTTTCCTACCGGAGAGGGGGGTGACTCGGAATTAGATAGGTATAGTTAACACAAAAATCGACTATTTTTTTGAATTGCAAATTGTGGCATTCAATTAGTTTAGTATAGCTAAACACATAATTTCGGCAATTCAACCGAAAACCGGCTTTTAACCATTTGTATTTCTAAGTTTTAAAGGTGTACCTCATGAACGCGAACACTCTGACTCCCTCTCCTTCGATCGATCCTGCTGTAGTTCCCGATTGGCTGCAAGAATGCCTGAATGCTCCATCGCAGCCTGATGCGGGCCCTAACCCGAATTGCTCGGCTGACAACAGCTTAATTTGTCGGGCCTTTGAATTTGCCCGCGACTTGCACGAAGGACAGTACCGCAAATCTGGAGAACCTTACATTTGCCATCCGGTAGCTGTCGCTGGAATACTCCGGTATATGGGCGGCAACAACGTCATGATTGCCGCCGGTTTCCTCCACGACATTGTTGAAGATACAGATATTACTCTCGAAGAAATAGAACAGCGGTTCGGCCCGGAAGTACGGCAGTTGGTTGAAGGTGTCACCAAGCTTTCTAAGTTTAATTTTTCCAGCAAAACAGAGCGCCTTGCGGAAAATTTCCGCCGAATGTTCTTAGCAATGGCTAAAGATATTCGCGTCATTGTCGTCAAACTGGCAGACAGGCTGCACAACATGAGGACTTTGGAGCATTTGTCCGAAGAAAAGCAGCGCAGTATTGCCCTAGAAACCCGAGATATTTTTGCTCCCCTGGCGAACCGTTTGGGTATCGGACGCTTTAAGTGGGAATTGGAAGATTTAGCGTTTAAATACCTGGAACCGGAAGCTTACCGCGAAATTCAGGAATTGGTGGCCGAGAAGCGGGGCGATCGAGAAACTCAACTCGCAGAAGTGACGGATAGTTTGCGAGAAAGGCTTGACAAATTAGGCATTAAATGCTACGAAGTTAGCGGCCGTCCCAAACATTTGTACGGGATTTACGGGAAGATGCAGCGCCGGCAAAAAGGGTTTAACCAAGTGTACGATATTGCTGCGGTGCGGATCATAGTAGAAAGCAATGATGACTGTTATCGGGCATTGGCGATCGTCCACGATTCTTTCCGCCCGATTCCCGGCCGCTTTAAAGATTATATCGGTTTACCAAAAGCCAACCGCTATCAATCTTTGCACACCGGAGTAATCGGAACCAGCGGCCGCCCCATCGAAGTGCAAATTCGCACCGTAGCAATGCACCACATTGCCGAATACGGCATTGCCGCGCACTGGAAATACAAAGAAACTGGCGGTTCTAACACAACAGTCACCGGCGACGACGAAAAATTTACTTGGCTGCGGCAACTCCTAGAATGGCAAAGCGACCTCAAAGACGATCGCGAATATTTGCAAAGCATTAAGGACAACTTATTCGACGAAGATATTTACGTTTTTACTCCTAACGGAGACGTAATTGCTCTCAATAGCGGGTCAACTCCCGTAGATTTTGCTTACCGCATTCACACAGAAATTGGCAATCGCTGCACCGGTGCCAGAGTCAACGGCCGAATGGTAACACTAGACAAGGTTTTAAAGAACGGCGATATTGTAGAAATCTTGACCCAAAAAAATGGCCATCCGAGTTCCGACTGGCTGAATTTTGTCAAAACAAACGGAGCAAAAAACCGCATTCGCCAGTGGTTGAAGCGATCGCACCGAGATGAAAATCTCGCTCGCGGCCGGGAATTGCTGGAAAAAGAATTAGGTAAAAACGGCTTAGAATCTTTGCTGAAATCTGAACCCATGCAGTCGGTGGCTCAGCGCTGCAACTACCACAGCGTCGAAGATTTAATCGCCGGTTTGGGCTACGGCGAAGTGACTCTAAATCTCGTAGTAAATCGACTGCGAGATTTAGTAAAAGTTCAGCAAAAAATTGAAGCTGCTCCCGGAGGAGGACAGGAATTGCCGTTGCTAATACC
Organism: Microcoleus sp. N3A4; assembly: GCF_036701805.1. NCBI lineage: Bacteria > Bacillati > Cyanobacteriota > Cyanophyceae > Oscillatoriales > Microcoleaceae > Microcoleus > Microcoleus sp. N3A4. The sequence goes on along the minus strand of NZ_JAUBRJ010000006.1, from coordinate 160,719 downwards.
TGCATCGACGACACCGAAACCTGTACCGAGTTCGTCTCCGAGCAAATCGCCGATCGCAGGTGTAGAGGGATTGCTCTACCATTTATCCGGCTGTTGCTGTCCGATTCCCGGGGAATCAATTATTGGAGTTGTGACTCGCACTCGCGGAATTTCGATTCACCGGCAAGGGTGTTCAAATGTTGAAAGCGTACCTGGGGATCGGTTAGTTCCTGTGAGTTGGAATTCTAGCGATCGCAATGCTAGCCGCCCGAATACTTATGCTGTTAACATTCAAATAGAAGCGCTCGATCGAGTCGGAGTTCTCAATGATGTTTTATCGCATTTGAAGGACAACAAAGTAAACGTCCGCAGCGCTCAAGTCAAAACCTATCCCGGTTTGCCTGCATTAATTGACTTGTGCATGGATATTGAGGATAAGGAACAGTTCGAGCGGACTTGTATGCAAATTAAAAAGATGAGCGATATTTTGAATTTGCGGCGGCTGAGTGAAGGGACTTAAGTAAGGGAGGAAACGGCAATGCCGTTTCCCTACCCTAAAATAATCGTAGCTTGCGGGGCGGCACGCCCGGAGTGCTCGCACCAGATGTAACTATCGCCCGATTAATTGTAGGGAAGCGGCACTGCCGTTTCCTGACTGTGGATAATATTAATTCCGATGCCACCGGATTTGATATTACCACTCGCTGACAAGAGGTTAAGCCCCATGAAATTTGAACTGTTTTCACAGGTAGCATTGCGAGAAGACATCCCCAAATATAATCTAAAAAAAGGTGCTACCGCAACTATTGTCGAACACTACCAGATGCCGGAAGGTGAAGAAGAAGGTTATAGCTTTGAGGGTTTCAATGTCGAAGCAATTACGGTTGAAGTTGCCGAGTCGCAGATTGAAGCAATAAAAGCTGCTGTTTGGCAGCTTGGAAAATATTGATTACCATTCGCCTTCCACCATCTTGCGATGAGAGCGACTCATCTTGCGAAGCAAAACTTGTTCTTCTTCAGAGAGAGGTGCTTCGCAAGCAGCATTAATTTTTTCTAACAGTTGTTGATTTTCGCGGCAGCGGATAAATTCTTCAAGCGCTATTTCGAGCAAAAAGCTCTGCGAAATTTGCATTTCGCAGAGCTTTTGTTTCGGCTTGTTCAAATAAAGATGCTGGCAATGAGATAGCAGTTTTGACAGTTGTCATAGCTTTA
>NZ_JAUBRJ010000006.1:148680-159428 GCF_036701805.1 Microcoleus sp. N3A4 | reverse complement strand
TATCAAATCCGGGTAATGCCGATCATTATTGTGCAGTGCTAGCGTCCCGCTCGCGAGCTGATGCGAGGATTGCTATATCAAATCCGGGTAATGCCGATCATTATTGTGCAGTGCTAGCGTCCCGCTCGCGAGCTGATGCGAGGATTGCTATAGCAGTCCTAAATCTGTCGCAAAATCGAGCGAGATCGGAATCCTTGTAGTGCGAGCATCTTGCTCGCGTACTATTTTTCAAATCATTTAGGATTGCTATATATCAAATCCGGGTAATGCTGATAATTATTGTGCGGTGCTAGCGTCCCGCTCGCGAGCTGATGCGAGGATTGCTATATCAAGTCCGGGTAATGCTGATAATTATTGTGCGGTGCGAGCGTCCCGCTCGCGAGCTGATGCGAGGATTGCTATAGCCTTTCTCAAAAAGATGAGGTATGACTGACAGCTTACATAACCACCAGACTAAGAGGGCTGAAGCCCAACAACGTACCTCATCTTTCTGAGAACCGCTATATATCAAGTCCGGGTAATGCTGATCATTATTGTGCAGTGCGAGCGTCCCGCTCGCGAGCTGATGCGAGGATTGCTATATCAAGTCCGGGTAATGCTGATCATTATTGTGCAGTGCGAGCGTCCCGCTCGCGAGCTAGAAGCTCGCACTGCGCTAGAATTTAAACCCTTTATTTCGCCGGAGCGACTGGCTTTGCATCGCCCAACTTTTGCTGCAAAAACTCCCGCGCCACTTGTCCAGCTTCCTGCTGTTTTTTATCAACTTGATAATTCAGTTGTCGCATATCTTCCTCGGAGATTTTACCGCCCAATTCTGCGAGCACTTGACGCAATTCTGGGTATTTTTCCAAAATTTGCGATCGCACAACCGGAACTGCTTCGTAGGGCGGGAAATATTTCTTGTCATCTTTCAGCACTACTAAACCCAAACTTTGAATCAAACCGTCCGTCGTATTGCCAGCAATCACATCTACTTCTTTTTGTTGCAGCGCTTGATAAAGCAATCCTAATAACAATTCCTTCGGTTCTTCCGCAAATTTAATCCCGTAAGTTTTAGCTAATCCGGGAAATCCATCTTCTCTATCTTTGAATTCAGGGCCGAAACCAGCGCGCAATTTTGGTGCAGCTTTGCCTAGTTGCGAGAGAGTTTGCAAGTTAAGTTTTTTGGCATCGTCTCCCCGCACAACGATCGCAAAACTGTTATTAAATCCCAGCGGTTCCGTCCATTCTGCTTTAAACTGTTTGGGATATTCTTGTTTGAGGTAATCGAGGACTTTTTTGGGGTCAGAAATGGGCTTTTGTTTGAGAATGTTTGTAAAACCTGTACCCGTATATTCGACGTATAAGTCGATTTTACCTGCTGTTAGGGATTGATGGCAAAGCGAGCCTCCGAGATTGAGTTCCCGTTCTACTTTGATATCTGTTTTTGCTTCGATGTGCTGTGCTAAAATTTCTGCTAGGATGACTTGTTCGGTAAAGTCTTTCGAGCAAACAACAACTCGTTTTTCGGAACTAGAGGTACATCCTGCTACTGCAAACAAACAAAGCAGCCAGCAGGAATAGAAAAAAAAATCGTTCTTAGATATTTTCATAAGCGAACTCCGTTGTCAGTTCCACAATTATTAGCTTCTAATTTATAGCATTTCTCAATAATTTGTAAAGGCAAGAGCCCCGACTTTTTCAATAAGTCGCGGCTCTAACACCGATCGCACTTTACCCAAGTTCCGTTTTCCTGTTGTAACATTTATTTATAGACATGGAGGACAAAAAATGGTAATCAGCGTCAGCGATATTATCCAGCAGCAGCGGCAATTTTTTGCGACTGGGAAAACTAAGGATGTGGATTTTCGGATCGAACAACTGAAAAAACTTAAAAGTGCGATCGAATCCCATCAATCACGAATAGTCGATGCTGTCAAGGCAGACCTGAATCGCCCGGAATTCGAGGCTTATCTTGAAATCGCATCGATCGCAGAAGTTAATTATGCCATCAAAAATGTTAAATCGTGGGTCAAGCCGAAAAAAGTGCCAACTTCGATCGACCAATTCCCCGCATCGGCCCGCATTTACCCAGAACCTTTGGGCGTAATTTTGATCGTCGGGCCTTGGAATTACCCATTTCAGCTAATGATATCACCCTTGGTCGGGGCGATCGCCGCCGGCAACTGTGCACTTCTCAAACCTTCGGAAATCGCCTCACACACCTCCGAAGTTGTCGCCGACATGATATCCAAAACCTTCGATCCCGCCTACGTAGCCGCCGTCGAAGGAGGCGTGGAAATCAGCCAACAATTGCTAGCCGAAAAATTCGACCACATCTTCTTTACAGGCGGCACTAAAATCGGTCGAATTGTGATGGAAGCTGCGGCTAAATACCTGACACCTGTCACCTTGGAATTAGGAGGCAAAAGTCCTTGCATTGTAGACTCAGACATTCAGGTTGAATACACCGCAAAACGCATTGCTTGGGGCAAATTTCTCAATGCAGGACAAACTTGTATTGCTCCCGATTATCTGTTAGTAGATCGAAAAGTTAAACCTGCTTTGATGGCAGCAATTAAAACAGCAATTCACGAATTTTACGGAGACGATCCGCAAAAAAGTCCCGACTATTCGCGCATTATTAACCAGCGGCAATTGGAACGTTTGAGTGCGTTTATTAAAGACGGAGAAATTGTGATCGGCGGGCAAGTTAAGCCGGAAGATAGATATATTGCACCGACGGTGTTAGATAATGTTTCCTGGGATTCGCCTGTGATGCAGGATGAGATTTTCGGGCCGATTTTGCCAGTTTTGGAGTATGAGGATTTCGGGGAGGCGATCGCCCAAATCAACGCCCGTCCCAAACCCCTAGCTTTGTATTTGTTCTCGAAGGATAAAGAGAAACAACAGCGAGTTTTGCAGGAAACTTCTTCGGGGGGAGTTTGCATAAACGACACGGTTATGCAAGTGGGAGTAACAGATTTACCTTTTGGCGGAGTTGGCGACAGCGGCATCGGTAGCTATCACGCCAAAGCAAGTTTTGACACCTTTTCTCATCAAAAAAGCGTGCTGAAAAAGTCATTTTTACTTGACTTGAAATGGCGGTACGCTCCCTATAAAGGCAAGTTAGATTTGATTAAGAAAATTATCGGTTGAGCGATCGCACTTGGAGGAGCTGGTTTACAAACTTTTACAATATAAGCGAGATAGCCAAATCAACCCGCCTCCTTCCTGATATTATCGGTTAAGCGATTCCACGGTGAACGAAAATTTCCCGAAATTTTCAAGGATTGCTCATCTGTTTTATGAACGATTTCCATCACAATGTCTGCGTAACTCTTAACTCACATCTTGCACCATTCTCGCTTAACAGGCTTTCCGGCCTGTGAAGCGAAGAGTGAATTTATTGTGGGGAGTAGGGGGTTGGGCCGGAGAGCCCGCCCATAAAAAGCTTATTGAAAATGGTGCAAGATGTCACTCCTAAAGGACAGTTGCTCCATCCAAAAGAATTCACATTAGAAATGTCTATAATGTCTTTTAGCATCTTCTCGCTAACAAGCCATTTATGGAACCTTTAGCAAAAGAACGCTGTGCCGCCTGCCGCCCAAACTCTCCCCGCGTCACAGCTTACGAAATTGTCCAACTCAAACCTCACATTCCCGACTGGAATTTCATCGAAAAAAATGGCATTCCCCAAATAGAACGCACCTACAAATTCCCGGATTTCAAAAGTGCGATCGCCTTTACAAACAGCGTCGGCGAAGCAGCAGAAGCTGAAGGACATCACCCCGCACTATTAACCGAGTGGGGAAAAGTTACCGTTACTTGGTGGACTCACGCGATTTCTGGACTGCACCGCAATGATTTTATTATGGCGGCGAAAACAGATGCGATCGCCAATCAATTCGCCAAATAAAATCCGACTTATAGCTCGATCGCAGTCTAAGAAAGCACCGCCCTAGGCACTGGGGAATGCGGTTGATTGGCATTATTCAACAACTCCAGATTCAGTCGGTAGCCGACATTTCGCACAGTTTGAATCAGGCTCGGCTGTCGCGGGTCGATTTCGATTTTTTTACGCAGAGAGAGTACGTGAGTGTCGATCGTCCGGGGGTTATCAATAGCATCGGGCCACGCCCGCCGCAGCAAATCCGATCGCGACAGCGGCACTCCTCCAGCTTGAGCCAGCACGTACAGCAGGCTAAATTCCTGGGGAGTCAGCTCAATGTGTGCCTCGTACAACCTCACTCGGCGCTGCACCAAATCAATTTTCAGCAGCCCGCACTCCAGCGTCGCCGACGGTATCATCGTGCGGTTGCGGCGCATCAGAGCTTCCACCCTGGCCATAAACTCTTGCATCCCAAACGGTTTAGTCAGGTAATCGTCTGCCCCCGACTTCAAACCTTCAACAATATCCGATTCCGAATTCCGCGCCGACAGCATCAAAATCAGCGACTGCTGCTGCTGTTGCAGCCAGCGGCAAAATTCCAAACCGTCCCCATCCGGCAATTGGGCATCTAGAATGACTAGGGTTGGCTGGCGGCTGAAAAATATTTCCCTAGCGTGACTGATATCGGCTGACTGGTGCACCCAGTGACCGACTTGCTGTAGATGCCAGCCCAAGAGCGATCGCAGGTGCGGATTCCCTTCAACAATTGAAATACTTGCAGATCCCACAGAGGCGAGCTTCCCTTATCACTAATGGCTACCAGGTTAACAGAGCTTTTGTCAAGGTTTTGTAACCAGCGCTACTCAAGCATTAGCTCCGTTTAAAGCTGAGAACAAACCGAGGGGATGAATTTTAAAAAACTTGCTGTCTATTTTGGCTCATCAGTCCGCAGAAAGGTTAAATCATTCTGGCGATGAGCTTACAATGAAAATAAGACAGTGTAAAGCCGATCGACCCATGCCCCAACCGCCTGCCAAAACCGAACCCCCCGACCCAGCCACCACTCCTAGGAGGTTGACAAATCGCGCAACTGAAACTAAAATTCCTCCAACCGTTCGCTCGGTAGCCGGAACACTCACCCACTTTGACCGCAAAATTCAGCAAAATCCCGACTCAATTAAACGCACGGCGGATTATCTAGGTGCGCGCAAAAAAGTCGAGCCACTGCATTGCAGCGAGTGAAATTTTTTATGGAGGGTAGCCTGTTGAGCAGGGTAAAAACTTTTATTTAGAAATAGCCTCAAGTTGAGCCAATCAGCATCAATCGAGGTCGTTCCTAAATCCCGCCGTCATTATACACACCACAAAGGATTTCAAACTCACATCATGCTACAAGACACTCAAACCATCCGGCACTACCAAAAACTTACCGACGCCCTCGTCGAAATGTGGAATAGAGGTTATCGCTTTGATGACCTGCGGCTTTATTTAGACGGCTATTTAGCCGCCCTGCGACATTCCAACGGTCTGGAACCCTATCTGATTCACAGATTAGAGGAAGAAGCAGCGCGTTACATTCACGACCCCTCCAATTTTGCAATGCCACAGACACAAACTGAATCAGACTATTATTAATACCAAATTCGGTTTAATAAACCCGCTGATTGTTGGGTAATTGGTAATTGCCTTTTCTGATACCAACAGCTATTACCAGAATGATTAAAGGGGTCAGAAAATCCGGTTTTGGTATAAGAGTTCAGTCAGAAAGTTGCAAGCTGTAGTTTCAAAATGGATATTTAGTAGGGCGGGCCGTGTCCGCCCTACTCTTGTTAAAGTTAGAAGTTTGGGAAAGTTTTGAGTTCCGAACTAATATTTTTTAAAGTCTTTAACCCAAAATTTAAAACTCAAAATTCAAAACTCACAACTTTCTTTCTCCTTTCCCTTCCTTGTATTTAAGAAGCCAAAGCGACTTCTACAACTTCTTGCAATTTGCCCTTTTGATACATCTCGATCATAATATCTGAGCCGCCAATAAACTCCCCGTTGATATAAACTTGGGGAATTGTCGGCCATTGGGAATACTCTTTAACGCCTTGACGAATTTCCTGGTCTGCCAAAACATCAACAGTTTCGTAAGGCACTCCCAAAGTATTGAGAATTTGCACCACAGTATTAGAGAAACCGCACTGGGGCATTAACTTATTGCCCTTCATAAACACCATGATTTTGTTTTGCTTAACCAACTCGTCAATTCTTTCATGTGCTGCTGTACTCATGGTAGCTCCTAATATTGTTTGAAACTTTTTAAACGTTGACTGACGCAGAAACCGCGTTTTTTACGAAAATCTTTCGTTACAGCCATAGATTCCAGTTAAAAAACCGGGTTTTTTTTTGTTTTTGTGCGTTAGTGGAGCAGTTGTATTTCAAGCAACTCTTGACACCAGCACAAACGTGTGATATACACTTGCCACTCAAGAATTAAGTAACTTGACTTTTGGATTCCCATTCTGCAGGAGTTAAGGTTTCCAAGCCCAAAGCGTGGATGGCTTCACTAGCCATTGCCTGTTTGAGAGCACCGTAGACCAGTTGGTGCTGCTGTACTCGGCTTTTCCCTTCAAAGGCTGCAGAGACTACTCTCGCCTGGTAGTGGTCGCCGCCGCCAGTCAAATCGTCAACTTGTATTTTAGCGTCGGGCAACCCTGCCTTAATCATTTCTGCTACTTGAGACGGTGTAACCATAGGTTTCTCTGATAAACGGCTGTAATTTAGATTTTAGTGGAACTATTTGTTAGACGATCGCGGCTGAGGGCTGGGACTCGATCCCGGCTGAACGCTCGGGCCCGCCGAGCGAGGAAAAGGAGTATCCACAAACCCCAACTCCAGTAACTGCTGGTAAGCTTTCTTGCCCAAGTCGCGAGTTGGCTGCTGCGATCGAATAATCTGAATCAGCAGGGGCACAGCCAGTTCGGGCTTATTTTGTGCCCGGTGTACCAACGCCAGCCTGTAGGTAGCTTCGTCGCGCATTTGGGCTGTTTCTACAGCTTTGGTGCGGTGGCTTTCGGCCAAGCGGATATCAATTCCGGCAAAACTGCTCCCCAGTTGTTGGTAGAAATTGGACAGTTGATTGAAAATTTGGCGGGATTCTTGGAGTTTTTGAGTGGCGAGTGCGTAATTTTGAGCGGAAATAGCACTGCTGGCTTCTGTCATCAAACGCTGGCCTCCCTGGATGCTCAGCAGGCTGTTGTCTTGCGTCAGAGGGCGGAGATTGTTGGGGTCTGTGGGGTCGTCGGCGGGTTCGACTTGCGGTTGGTTCTCTGGCCCCGAAGGTTGTTGTGCTTGGACTTGGAGCGGTTGCAACAGGGTAAAAGCTACGATCGCCCCGATCGTAATCCGGGCAGTGGAGCGAAGCCAACAAACAGTTCCAGAGTATACCATGAAATTACTTTGCGCCTGTGCGCTTTAAAAAAATATTTAGCTTGAGCCGATCTTACCATTGGCGATCGCAACCGGCTAAGTGTAAACCAAATTTGTTGAAATGTCAAAGGGTGCGATCGATTTTGGATTTTAGATTTTGGATTTTAGATTTTGGATTGAAAAAGGAAATCGCGGGGGATGGGACAGATCCCGGCAATCTAGTCCTGGACGCAGAAACCGGGTTTTTTTACCTAAATACTGCCTTTGAGGCTTGAAAAATCGTGGAAAACCCGGTTTCTTTGGTTTTGATGGGTAAGTCCCGATCTAATTCAACAATCGAACGAACCATGAATATGGCAATTGAAAAAACAGCTTACGGTCAAGTGCTGGCTAAATCTCAGCCTAAGCCAATTCTGAACGAAGAAGATTACGATCTTGCCCTCGCAGAAGTCGATTTTCTGATGTCTAAGGAAGAATTAACAGTAGAAGAAGAAACTTTACTGAGTCTCTGGGGGCTGTCGATCGAAGAATACGAATCAAAATATTACCCAGATCCAGAAGTGACTCCCCGGGATGTTCTATTGCATTTCATCGAAGTTCGCGAACTCAAACAAGCCGATTTAGTGGGCGTGATTGGTTCCAAAGGAGTAGTCTCTGAGGTGGTTAATGGTAAACGGGCGATTAGCAAAGCCCAAGCTAAGGCGCTGGGAGAATTTTTCAATGTTAATCCTAGCGTGTTTATTTGACTCAGATGTTGCACCATTCTCAAGAACAGGCAAGATGCCTGTTCCACAAAAGATAAATTTTCTCGCTTCACAGGCCGGAAAGCCTGTTCAGAAAAGGTTTATTGACAATGGTGCAAGATGTGAGTTTGAGGGACTTGCTGAATCATTGTTAATAAGCCTTTTACGGGCGGGCTCGCGTGCCCGCCCCACAAGAAAATTCAGTTTTTGTGGAACAGGCATCCTGCTTGTTCTTGAGAATATAGTAAGACTCGATTAAAATTAAACAAAGGCATTTCTGATGACACAACCGATCGAACTTTCCGCGACTACCTTACAAATTTATCAAGGGATTGGAGTTCCAGAAGAAAGTCTGGCAGTGATTTTACAGCGCGGCGGCGATGAATTGCTGCTGTCAAAAGCGGACGATCGCTTTACAGTCCGCCCCTCACCAACAGCATCAGCCTCAAACGATTGGGCTGCAACAACTGGGGCAAAACTCAACCGCCGCGTCGGTCAAAGCAATCTGGAAGAATATCTCGTGGCGCCCGATCGCCTAGAAGCAGCAATGCAAGCAGCCCGCGCCAGCGATGCCGTAGCTTTTGCCAGCCACGTCTATTGCCCCGCCAACAATCCGAGTACATTCTTTTATCTGACAGACCAAATTACTATTCAATTTAGCGAACAAGTAGACGAACAATCGCGAAAGACGATCGCCAATGCAGCAGCTTTAAAAATAGTCCGGCCGGTAGAAGGAATTCCCAACACGTTCGTCTGCGAAGTCACCAAACAAGCAACAGAAAACCCGGTCAAAATTGCCAACCGCCTGACAAGATATCCAGAAGTTCTCGTAGCAGAACCCAACATTTTAGTAGAGACGCAGCAGCATTACACGCCCCGCGATCCGCTTTATCCCAAACAGTGGTATCTCAATAACAAAGGCGGCAACCAACTTGTCGGCGGTGCTCAAATTTATGCAGAACCAGCTTGGGACATGACTCGCGGAGTTCGATCGATCGTAATTGCGATCGCCGACGATTCAGTTGACACCACCCACCCAGATTTTCAAGGCCAAGGCAAAATCGTCTCACCCATCGATTTCAAAGACGGCGACACTTCCCCGATGCCAGTCGCCGACTCAGACAACCACGGCACAAGTTGTGCCGGCGTCGCCGCTGCTGAAGAAAACGGCAAAGGCATTGTCGGCGTCGCCCCCGGCTGCGCCCTGATGCCCATCCGTACCAGTGGTTTTCTCGATGACGATTCTGTCGAAAAAATATTTAATTGGGCGATCGAAAAAGGGGCCGCCGTCATTTCTTGCAGTTGGGGGCCTGCGGCAGTTTACTATCCCCTTTCCCTGCGGCAGAGTGCAGTCATCACCAAAGCCGCAACCCAAGGGCGGGGCGGCAGAGGCTGCGTTATTCTGTTCGCTGCGGGCAATGCCAACCGCCCAGTCAACGGTACTGTTAACGAAAAAGGCTGGCCCAACAACGTCCTGGGCGGTCAAACTAGATGGCTGGCAGGATTTGCCGTTCACCCAGACGTAATTGCCGTCAGCGCTTCCACTTCCCTCAACAAAAAAGCAGCCTACAGCAATTGGGGCACCAGCATCTCGGTTTGCGCCCCCAGCAACAACGCGCCGCCGGGCACTTGGTTGCCAGAAACCGGATTTATCGGCACGCCGCCGGAGGTGACGCAGTATTTGCCCGGTTTGGGGGTGTTTACTGCCGATCGAGTCGGGCTTGCCGGCTACGATTCGGGGGACTACACAAATACCTTTGGCGGCACTTCCAGCGCCACTCCAGTAGTCGCTGGGGTTGCAGGGTTGATACTTTCGGCTAACCCCCGTTTGACGGCGCGGGAAGTGCGGGGAATTCTCGAACAAACTGCTGAGAAAATTGTCGATCCCGATCCCGATCCCCAGTTGGGCAATCAGATGGGAAATTACGATCCTAACAACGGCCGCAGCGATTGGTTTGGTTACGGGAAAGTGAATGCTTTAAAAGCTGTGCAAGCTGCGGTGAGAAAGGGCGGTGGCAATCCGAATATCGGGGGTTCTAGGTTCAGCGATATTTCTGGACATTGGGCCGGAAAGTTTATTGAAGCTTTGGCTGCGGCGAATATAATTAGCGGTTTTCCTGACGGTTCTTTTAGCCCTGATGGCAGTTTAAATCGCGCTCAATATGCGGCGCTGTTGGTGAGTGCGTTTAGTCCGATTCCCAGGGTGCCGGCTACAAATTTTATTGATGTTTCTGCTAGTTTTTGGGCGAGAAGTGCGATCGAACGGGCAAATCGGGCGGGGTTTTTGACGGGGTTTCCGGGGTTGAAGTTCGGCCCGAATCAGAATTTGACTAAGAGTGAGGCGATCGTGTCTTTGGTTAACGGTTTGGAATTGAAGGGGGGAAATGCCGATACTTTGAAAGTTTACACCGATCGTTCTCAAATTCCTAATTTTGCTTTAAGTGCGATCGCCGCAGCAACTAGCTTGAAAATTGTGGTTAATTATCCTTCCCGCGATTGGCTTTCGCCGCAGCGGGATATTACCCGCGGTGAGATTTCTGTTTTGATTTACCAAGCTTTGGTGGCAATTAATCGGGCAAAGGCGATCGATTCTCCTTACATTGTCTAATGGCAATAGGTTCGTAGTGAGGACTTCCGTCCTCTTCCAGGTTCGTAGTAAGGACTTCCGTCCTCTTCCCCGCGAGGGGACAAGCAGCAACCAGCACGACACGGATCAACAC
>NZ_JAUBRJ010000006.1:46351-148580 GCF_036701805.1 Microcoleus sp. N3A4 | reverse complement strand
GGAGGATAGCCAAGTTAGCCAATTAGCTAAACCTCAGACGAGTCAAACCATCCGTGTATCCGTGTCAAAATCCGTGTCGTGCTGTGTGTCAAAATCACTAATTGTGCTCCACCTCTTCCCCGCGAGGGGACAAGCAGCAACCAGCACGACACGGATCAACACGGAGGATAGCCAAGTTAGCCAATTAGCTAAACCTCAGACGAGTCAAACCATCCGTGTATCCGTGTCAAAATCCGTGTAGTGCTGTGTGTCAAAATCACTAATTGTGCTCCACCTCTTCCCCGCGAGGGGACAAGCAGCAAGCAGCACGACACGGATAAACACGGATACACGGAGGATGGCCAAATTAGCCAATTAGCTAAACCTCAGACGAGTCAAACCATCCGTGTATCCGTGTCAAAATCCGTTTCGTGCTGTGCTTTCCAGAGAAAAAATTTTTCTGTCTGGGTGAATTTTTTGGGTGCTATGCCAAAATAAGGAAAAAAGCATCTCAACAATTGGATCGAAAAAAATGAGCGAAAAGATTCAGGCTCCACATGAAGACCTAACTTATCGGATCATAGGTGCAGGTATGGCCGTTCACAGACAGCTTGGGCCGGGTTACAAAGAAGCAATTTATCAGGAAAAACTCGAACAACAACTGACAAAAGAGGGAATCGGTTTTGAGCCACAAAAAAACCTTCCCGTTTACTACAACGAGCAGTTACTTGGTTTGTACATTCCAGATTTTATTATTGAAAACAAAGTTATTCTGGAAATCAAAGCCTTCGCTACACTTCATAAAAAGTATTTGGGACAAGTCATTACTTACCTGAATCACACGGCTTTACCAATTGGTTTATTAATGAATTTTGGTGACAGAAGACTGCTATCGCGACGTGTATTTCCCTCACCTCAAGCTACTGAGTTTCGCGACAACCATCAGTGGATATTTGTCCCTGACTGGCTGCAAGCTCAAAAACGAAGTCAAGAAGAGACTCCGTTTTAGAGCCAGATTGCGCTAATCAGTGGCAAATAGTAAGATGATTCAATTCATCCGTGTATCCGTGTCAAAATCACTGTCGTGCTCCGTGTCAAAATCACTGTCCTGCTTACACTAACTTACCCTCGCAAATCCCCCAAAGCTTTCAAGGCAAATTGTGGCAAAGCTAACATCCTGCGCCACCGCCAAGGTTCTTGATAAAGTCGGTACAACCATTCTAAATGATTGTCGCAAAACCAAGCCGGCGCGCGAGTTTTTGTTCCCGCCCAAATATCGAAACTGCCGCCAACTCCCACCCAAATCGCATCAGGACAAAGGTGTCGGTGTTCGGCAATCCAAAATTCTTGGCGCGGCACTCCCAAGCCTACAAAAATCAGTTTTGGTTGCATTTTTTTGAGGCTTTCACGGAAGTTTTTTTCTTCATCTGCGGAAAGATAACCGTGTTGAGAAGCAATTGACAATCCGTTAATTTTTTGCTGCCAAGTTTCTGCCGCCGCAGCCGCCACTCCGGGGGAACCTCCAAAGAAAAAGAGTGGTTCCGAATCCGGCAATTTTCCGGCTTGTTGCAGCAGCGATTCTGCTAATTCAATCCCCGGATAGCGCTGCGCCGGTTTGCCGCGCATCCGCAAGTACAGTACCACTCCCGAACCGTCGGGAATCACCAGTTCCGCTTTGCGGATTACATCTGCTAAAGCCGGATTTTGCTCGGCTTGCATCGCCATTTCAGCATTCAAAGTCACGACGTGACTTCCTAACCCTTGATGCAGGCGCTGCATCAGCCAACCTGCATAATCATCTAATATGTGAACTGGTAGTCCCAGCACTGAAAATTGCGGCTGCGATCGATCCATATTTTTTTCTTTGAGATTCCTACACACCTAGTTATTTAAATTAGCTTAGATTGGCGATCGATGCTAGACTACTTTTGGACGCAAAAAACCCGGTTTGTGCCACAAAGATTCTGTTAAGTCATCATTCCGTGGCCAATAAACCGGGTTTTTTGTACGCGGCGCGCAAGTCCATTAGAGTTAGGCTGCCAAGTGCGATCGAGCATTAGTGTTCAATTTTTTTGACAGAGCCGTCAGCGTACCATTCCATCGGTACTAGCTCAATTTTACCATTAATTTTGACTGTAGAGTAGACAATTTTTACGAAAGGAACGCTGTTGTTATTGTTGTTGCGGCTAGACATGGCAATCACCTTGTTGTGTTTGCAAAACTTGAGAAATAATCTGAACTCTGATATATTTAAAAGTCTATTCACCGCAATTCGGCTCGCATCAGGAAAAACAAGGAAAACGAAATGGCGATCGCAAAAACCCAGCGGCAAACCAGGTTAGATTATTACTACCAGCAAATCAAAACCGTCATCCTCAAGCGCCAGAACCCAATTACCGGTTTGCTGCCGGCAAGTACCGCCGTTAACGCTCACGGCGACTACACTGATGCCTGGGTGCGCGACAACGTGTACAGCATTCTCGCGGTTTGGGGTTTGGGTTTAGCTTACCGCAAAATTGATGGCGATCGCGGCAGAACATTTGAACTCGAACATAGCACAGTCAAATTGATGCGGGGCTTGCTGTTTGCGATGATGCAACAAGCAAACAAAGTAGAAAGTTTTAAAAATACTCAATCGCCCTTAGATGCGTTGCACGCTAAGTACAATACTCAAACTGGAAGTATTGTTGTCGGCGATGACCAATGGGGACATTTACAGTTAGACGCTACATCTATATATTTGTTAATTCTTGCTCAAATGACGGCTTCCGGGTTGCACGTAGTTTTTACAATCGATGAAGTCAATTTCGTGCAAAATTTAGTTTACTACATCGGTAGAGCCTACCGCACGCCCGATTACGGAATTTGGGAAAGAGGTCATAAAATCAATCGAGGCAATGCAGAATTGAACGCCAGTTCAGTTGGCATGGCAAAAGCCGCGCTGGAAGCAATAAATGGGTTAGATTTGTTCGGAATTAAAGGTTCTCAAGCATCGGTTATTCACGTTTTGCCAGACGAAATTGCCAGAAGCCGCATTACTTTGGAATCGCTTTTGCCTCGCGAATCTAGTTCAAAAGAAGTAGATGCCGCTTTATTGAGCGTGATTAGTTTTCCGGCTTTTGCTGTTGAAGACCGAGAATTAATAGAACGGACTCGAAATAAGATTACTGACAAATTGCAAGGAAAATACGGCTGCAAGCGGTTTCTGCGGGACGGACACCAAACAGTTTTGGAAGATGCGGATCGCCTGCACTACGAACCCACAGAATTAAGGCAGTTCGAGCACATTGAATGCGAGTGGCCGCTATTTTTCACTTATTTATTTTTGGACGGCATATTTCAGGGAAATCAAGCCCAAGTCCAGGAGTACCAACAGCGTTTGGAATCTCTAGCAGTCGATCGCTCTGGTTTGCCGCTGCTACCAGAATTGTACTACGTCCCCGCCGAAAATATAGAAGCAGAAAAGCTAAATCCCAGCAGCCAGCAGCGCTTGCCCAATGAAAATATTCCCCTAGTTTGGGCGCAAAGTTTGTATTTTCTCGGTCAATTGCTGAACGAAGGATTAATCGCAGTTGGCGACATCGACCCGCTGGGAAGGCACCTGTCAGTCGGCCAACACAGAGAACCTTTAGTGCAAATTGCACTGTTAGCTGAAGACGAAGATTTGCAAGCAGAATTAGCCGCTAACGGCATTGCCGCGCAAACCCCAAAACAGGTAGAACCTATTCAAGTCCGCCAGACTAAAGAATTATCAGCTATTTACACGCAAATTGGACGCAACGACCCATTAGGTTTAACCGGGCGCCCCGTGCGCCGTCTGCGGAGTTTAACAACTTCTCGGGTGTTTAAAATTCGCGAAGAGGCGATCGTTTTTCTCCCCTCATTTTTGGACAGACAAGAATTTTACCTAACTCTAGACTACCATTTCCTAGTATCTAAAATCAAAAGCGAAATAGCTCACATTCACCGCCACTGGTATCAGTTGGGACGGCCTACGGTAACGCTGATGCTGACTCACACGATGCTGGAAACCGGCCGGGAAGCGCTGCTGGAATTAATGAAGGAACTCCGCGACGGACACTCGGAAAATACGCCTGTCAAACTGGGGAATCTCAATCAGTTAATGCTGACGGCAGGTACCGAGAGAATTGATTTCATGCACGATTTTGAATTTACCGAATCTCCGGTGACAGGTGCAGTAGAAACACGCAGCTATCTAACTTACAATCCTGAAAAAACTTGGCCTTTGGGTCACACGCAAGAATTTAAATTAGAGTGTGAAACTAATACTCACTTCTTGCTAAATAGCCTGCGCGATTCAGAAAATTTATACGAACAAATTGAGTTGCTGCACACGCTAACCCGCCTCAAAGGATTAAATTTTGATACCGAATTTGGAGGTGCGGAAGAAACAGTAGAAGTTGTGGATTTACTTAACGAAGTTTATACAAAAGCTGGAGAAAGTTCCCAATCAAAAATCCAATGGGCAGTCATCCGCCATGCCGCAGGTTTGCTGGACAAGGTTGATATCAGCTTGTCCGATGCGGTGACAGACATTTTGGTGCGGCAAAAACAGATTGCTGTGGGGAAAGCCTACAGCGAAGATTCAATAATTTCGCGGCCGGGTTCTTATACGGAAGTAATGGAAAAAATTCGCGGATTCTGCGGAGAAGACATTCGCGATCGAGTTCTCACCCAAGAAATTCTAATTTACCTCAGCGTCCTAATTAAAGCAGAACCGCAATTATTTAAAGGTCTGCTGACACTGAGAGTTAGCTACTTTATTCTGCTGTTAACAAGCGAATTAGCGCGCGAATTGGGAGTTACGCAAAATGAAGCTTACGAACATTTAATGCAGCTAAGCCCTTTTGAAATCAAAAATCGCCTGCGCCAAGTGTTGACAGAATACGAGGAAATGAATCAAATCCTCAAACAGCAAGAATCCCTGCGCGTCAAACAGCCGGAAAAAGATATTGAATGGGTAGTAGCGCCAGTTTCCGAAGAACCGCAAATGCCTGCGGGAGGATGGCGGCGGAAGCGGCAAATGGAAGGTGCAGTCAATCGCGTACCGAAGGATTTTTATCCGAGTGTTTGGGGACTGCTGCGGCACTGCAAAGGCTTGATTATTGGCGACAAGTTAGAACGCAAAAATCGCTTGGACAGCGACATTATTTTATCGGAAATGACCCCAGGCGAAAAGAATTTTGCGCTACAAATCGAGCATTTGCTGAATAAAATTGTCGCGCCAGAATACCGACAAGTCAATATTGAGGCGCTGATGGAGTTGGCGGCAATTGGCCACCGCAACCCAGAGTTGCGAGTAGAAGAATACATCGTTTTAGATGTATTAGTCGGTCACGCGGTGCGGCTGAATTGGCTGGGTAAAAACTTGGAAAGAGCAGATAAATACGACGAAGACAAAGCGGCGGCTTGGCAAGCTTTTTACAACACTTCGCCTTACGTTTGCGCGAGTCACGTACTGGATGCTTTCCGATTCTTGACGAAGTTTGGATAGATTGAGTGCCGCTGGTTAATACAAGTGTCGATCGACCTTTTTGTAGTAAGGACTTCAGTCCTTTCATTGCCAACTCATCACTAAAGACTAAAGTCCTTACTACAAAATTATTACGCTTTTGTCACAAGTCTAGAATTGTAGGGTGCGTCAGATGAAGTTTTATAGAACCCATTTGAGATATTTGGTGACAAGCTAAGGAATGAGAATTAAATAACTTACACTCTTGAAAGTGGGGAGTAGGGGTTGGGCTCTTATAGCCCGCCCTTTTTTGGACGGGCTATAAGAGCCCATCCCACCATAACAATTAAAATTGTAAGTTATTTAATTCGCGATCCTTATCAGGGGCAACAGACTTTTTAACCCAGGCTTGGGGGATGATTTGTTTTCCGTTAAAGTAGCCCTCATGGAGCAGGGCTGTTTCATTCTCGGGTACGATCGCCAAAAGTAAAAGCGAGCGCGCTATCTGATAAGATTTTTAGCGATCGCTCAACAAAAACATATATGCCGACTCTAATCTTATTTCTGAAAAAAGTCAATTCCCACGCAAAAATTTAGGAAAAAGACACCCCTTATGGCCGATCATACTATTGGTTATTATGGGGTAAAATGTTTGGTTATTTGGGATAGAGATATCGGAAGCTTCGCTAAATATCACCAAAAACTGCTCGTCAAAACATTTCATCTCACCACCGATCGAGTACCATCTTATTCGACTATTCGACGAGCAATGATGTTGGTTACAACCTCGGATTTAATCGACGCATTTAATCAATGGGCTAGTCAGCTAACTACCTCAATCGACTTAACTGATTGGGGCTCTATTGATGGCAAATGTTTCAGAAGTACCTGCCAAAACTCGCAGAATAGATCTCAAGATTTTGTGTCAATTGTCTCCTTATTTAGTCAGAACACTGGTTTGGTTCTCAGACTCCAAAAAATTGAAAACAAAAAAAGTTCATAAATCGGTCAGGCACAAGAAATAGTAAAGGGTTATCCCCATCAAGGTAACGTCTTTACCTTGGATGCTTTGCATTCTTAAAAAGAGACAAATACTTGAATTTCTCAATCTAAAAATGATTATATTATCGCTCTTAAAGGCAATCAAAAAAACTTGTTTAAACAGGTCGTACAAATTACATAAAGTCAACCACCTAGAAGTCAAATCCGAGCGGTAGATATTAGTCATGGCCGTCACATCATCAGAAAGGTATCTGTGTTTGATATTCCCGACCTGAAAGTCAAGGATTTTGACAAATTAAAATGGGGTAAAATTACCAGTTTGATTAAAGTTGAAATCAGCGGCACTCGTGGCAAAAAAGATTGCGAACATCTTGCCTCTTACATTAGCAGCTTATCGCTAAGTGCCGAAATATTTGCCTCAAAAATCCGAGGTCATTGGCTGATTTAAAATCAGTTGCATTGGGTAAAGGATGTAGTTTTTAAGGAATATCTATGGCCGAGACATAACTACATATAGCAATCCTAAATGATTTGCTTGCATTATACGCGAGCTTTCTGGCTCGCACTGCAAGGATTCTGGTCTCGCTCGATTTTGCGACTGATGCGAGGATTGCTATAGCAGTCACTAATTTATCTCTCCTGACAACCATCGCTCTTAATCTTTACCGATTTTTAGGTTTTTCATCATTAACCCTATGTCAAAGATGGCTAAACTACAAACTAGAAAAGCTGATAGTTTTACTTAATTAACAAGGTATATTGGCTCCCCGATCCGAGCGCAATTTAAAAAATATAATCCCCCAACCCATTCACAGCAATAAAAACAGCTTATTCAACCTTATGGAGATTTTTTAGTTTGTGGTGTTAGCACCCAACTACATCAACAGGTTCCAGATTTTGACGATATTATTTCCCCTTCAGACCCAGACTTTGCTGCCAGTAGTTTACGGTCTCAATCGTTAATTCGGTTAGGTTTCCTTGCTGTAATGATATAATCCTACAATTCCCAAAACCTATATATTAAAAATAAGCCTTTGACACAATCAAATCAATCCACTGATGCAACAATACCCTGCATCATTAACGCTCGCAAACTTGATTACTTATTCAATGTAAATGGAAAATGACCTGATATGTTAGGTAAAAAAATGGCAAAAATTAATCTGCAAGGTGGATTTGATGAACTAGCTTTCCTAGAATTTTTTTGTGAAGAACCCAAAAACTCTCAACCCTCCGATGGTTATTGGTGTTATGAAGTGACAGATTCATTAGGTGTCACCCTCAAATTTGGGATGAATATTATTCAAGAATCAGTTCAAATTGAACTAAAAATAGCCGATTCCACCGTAGGGATTATGTGTTTTGAACTTGTGAAATTTATATAAATTACTGACTATATTAATGGCAAATTAGAATTTTTGGTAGCTCCACAAAATGAAGAGTACAAGACTTTGGTTCAAGTTGAACTGCGGCCGAGAATTAAAGTTGATTGTTCTACTCTGAGCCTTTGTCCCATCGCTGCATAGTTTTATAGACTAAAAGCCATTCAACTCTCCCTATTCCCCCTTTTTAAGGCTACCGCGTACACACAAGTCTTAAGAAGGGGGGGACAAGAGTCTTCTCAAAGTCCCCCTTCTTAAGGGGGATTTAGCAGGGTGGATTAATTGTCATCCTAGAAATAGGTACGTAGTTGGGCTTTAGCCCTCTTTATATATACGTCTAAAGAGGGCTAAAGCCCAACTACGTACCTTTATTAATTAATATAACAGTTGCGTCCCAGACGCGAGCTTTGAGCGGTGCTTTCTGTCGTTTCAGTTTTCTTCTCCTCACAATAAAACCACCCTGCTTCTTAAGGGGGATTTAGGGGGATCGAGACTGTTGCTCCTACCCGCACCAAAATACAATTTAGATGCGGGATAGCTTACTTAAAAAAAAATGGGAATCTAATCAGCCAAATCGGGGAAAACCTCGCGCACGGCCGGATGCACCAATCGGTGCTTCTGC
This sequence comes from Microcoleus sp. N3A4, assembly GCF_036701805.1. Lineage (NCBI taxonomy): Bacteria > Bacillati > Cyanobacteriota > Cyanophyceae > Oscillatoriales > Microcoleaceae > Microcoleus > Microcoleus sp. N3A4. Next base: position 140,122 of record NZ_JAUBRJ010000006.1, on the reverse strand, counting down.
ACGTTCAATCCCTTCGCCAAACTCGGATTAATTTCCAAAGCTTTTATCCCGCTATTTGCCAACTGCAAAACATAAGGCAAAGTGCTGTTATTCAAAGCTTGAGTCGCAGTCCAAGGCACGGCACCGGGCATATTTGGCACGCCGTAATGCACGACTCCTTCCTCAACATAAGTAGGATTTGTGTGAGAAGTTACCCGCAAAGTTTCGACACAGCCACCTTGGTCAACGGCTACGTCAACAATTACAGAACCGGGGTGCATCTTCGCAACAAATTCGCGAGAAACCAGTATTGGAGCTTTTTTACCTAAGACCAAAACCGCACCGATTAACAAATCAGCATCGGGAACAACTGCTTCAATTTGCAAAGGACTGCTGTAGAGGTATTCTACTCTGGAACCGAACAGAGTTTCCAAGTAGGCTAGGCGATCGACATTTACGTCTAAAATCTGCACTCTCGCGCCCATTCCTACAGCAATTCGGGCCGCTTCCGTGCCGACAATCCCGCCGCCCAAAATCACAACTTTACCCGGTCTTACCCCCGGTACACCACCCAAAAGCACTCCTCTGCCACCTTGCTGTCGTTCCAGAAACCGAGATCCGAACTGCACGGCCAAACGCCCTGCAATAATGCTCATCGGCGTCAGCAGCGGCAATTTTCGGTCCGGGAGTTCGACGGTTTCGTAGGCGATGGCCTGGACTCCGCTGCTGATTAAATGCTCGGTTAATGCGCGATCGGCTGCCAAGTGCAAATATGTAAACAGCAACTGCTCTTTTTCAATCAGGGGATACTCAGCAGGCAGCGGTTCCTTAACTTTAACAATTAGTTCGCGCTTCCAGACATCTGAAGCCTTTAAAACAATCTTAGCCCCTGCTTCAACGTAGTCCTCGTCCGCGAAACCGGCCCCAGCGCCTGCATTCGTTTCCACGAAAACTACGTGGCCTTTGTCCGAACAAGCCCGCACACTTGTGGGACTGAGCCCGACTCGAAACTCTAAATCCTTGATTTCCTTGGGGACGCCTATTTCCATCTATAACCTCTAATCTCAGCCGTACCTCGACTCTAGCTTAGAAATAATCCGATCGGCATCATGTTTTACAATACCATTTTAGATGTTAGATTTTGAACCCCCCGTTTACAGCCCCCGACTTTTCCAATAAGTCGGGGTTTTAGAGGGATTTGGAGATACTAGATTTGGAAATCATGCTGTGCGGGCGAACATTTTTTTAATTTTCAGCCACGGCGATCGCACTTTCCCCAATAGGTCATTTCCCATAAGGTCGATCGTATTTTTAGCTCGATCTAATTCTAACATTAGTTGTTGGATCGGAAGCGGCGATATCTCTAATTCTGACTGAGCTTCTTGCAAATGAACCCGCACTTCCTTGTCGCCGGTGTTTTTCACGATCGCAATATCGCGATCGCCGAGAGACTGAAGTGCCAAAAATACTATTTCCCTGTTATTTGCTCAAAATTAATTGACCGAGTTCGCCACACCGTAAGGTAAGATTTCGCATACTGACCAATTCATGCAGTCATTAAAAATCAACACCCCGGCCGCTTGCACTGCGGATGTTTTTCTATAGCAATCCTAAATGATTTGCTGGCATTATACGCGAGCTTTCTGGCTCGCACTGCAAGGATTCTGGTCTCGCTCGAGAGAGGCGGCTGATGCGAGGATTGCTATATATATTTCAGGAGTTGGCTTATATTTTTGAATGTAAAATTATATTCTAACCTTCAAGCGATCGCACGTCTATTTCTCTTTTGGAGAAGTCTAAGAGACTTTATTAACTCACATCTTGCACTATTCTCGCTTCACAGGCTTTCCGGCCTGTTCCACAAAGGTAGATTTTCTCGCTTCACAGGCCGGAAAGTCTGTTCAAAAAAGGATTATTGACAATGGTGCAATATCTCAGTTAAAAAACTAGCCTAAAGAAAGTCTGCTGTCAATATATTCGATCGGTCATTTATAATTTAACAGCAGCGACTCAGGTCTCTAAAAAAAATGCCACGCACACCTACCTTAACATTCGATCGCGGAACTCTATTGCTGCACCCGCCGCCCAAAGGCAGAGACTGGGCGGACTTTGCCACTTGGGACGATCGCGTGGAAAAATTCCGCATTCGAGCCATTCACTACCGCCCGCTGGTAGAATGCCTCCAAGCCGACTGCATTCACTTCACCGACGAAGCTAGGGGATACGAACTACTCGAACTCGTACCCAGCGTGGAAATGCAGCCTTACCCACATCAAGAACAAGCCCTCGCAGCTTGGCAGGAAGCAGGAAGCCAAGGAGTAGTCGTCCTCCCCACCGCTTCGGGTAAAACTTATCTGGCACAATTAGCCATGCAAGTGACTGGTCGCAGTACATTAATTGTAGTGCCAACTCTCGATTTAATGCACCAGTGGTACGCTAATTTAAAAGCAGCTTTTCCCGACATCGAAGTTGGGTTGTTGGGCGGAGGTTCGCGGGACAAAACGCCGATTTTAGTCGCAACCTACGACAGTGCAAGTATTCATGCAGAAACCTTGGGCAATAAATACGGCTTGCTGGTTTTTGACGAATGCCACCATTTGCCAACGGACTTTTATCGAGTAATTTCCGAATATGCGATCGCACCTTTTCGACTCGGACTGACAGCCACACCCGATCGCACCGACGGCCGCCACAGCGATTTGCATTTTCTCATCGGCCCGACAGTATTTAGCAAAAGACCCGAAGATTTGGCAGGCGATGCTTTAGCCGACCATAAAATAGTTCAAATCATGGTAAAACTGTCAAAAGAAGAGGGCGATCGCTACGCCGAATTAATCAACATTCGCAACGACTTCTTAAAACAGTCTAACATCAAAATATCCAGCCTCGAAGGTTGGAAACAGTTTATCATGGCAAGCGCGCGATCGCCCCTAGGAAGGCGCGCCATGCTAGCCCACCGCCAAGCCAAAGAAATTGCCCTTTGTACCGAAGGCAAACTGCGAATTTTAGCCCAAATACTAGCAGAACACTCTCCCCAGCGCACCCTAATTTTCACCGGAGACAACGCCACAGTTTACCGAATTTCCCAAGAATTTCTCATCCCCACAATTACCCACCAAACCCCAGTCAAAGAACGCCACGAAATCCTCGATCGCTTTCGCAGCGGCGAATACAAAACCCTCGTCGCCTCCCACGTCCTCAACGAAGGAGTGGACGTTCCCGACGCCAGAATTGCTATCATATTGTCAGGTACGGGCAGCGAACGCGAATACATTCAGCGATTGGGTCGAGTTCTCCGCAAAAGCAGCGATGTAAATAAGTTAGCAATTCTGTATGAAGTCGTCACCGAAGACACCAGCGAAGAAAGAACATCCCAGCGCCGCCGGGGTGGAATGCAGCCTCACAAACCCCAACCACAAACACAAATAGAACCGCCAAAGCCAGAATATCAGAAATTAGAAACTGTCAAACCGACACCCATTTACGGAGTCAACCGAGAGACAACCAAAAAAGCAGCAGAATCACCTGCAAAATGGGGAGAAGACAATGATGAAATTCCCTGGTAGCAAGCCTAAACTATTTCTGAACACTCTCTTTCTTTCTCTCTCTTCCCTTCGCGTTCTTCGCGCCTTCGCGGTTCGTTAAAAATAAAAAACTATTAACAAATGCTACCCACTGATTTATTAAGTCACCGCCAAAACGGGGAGTCAATCATTCCTCTCCGCCTCAAGATAGATGCTAAAAACTTAGAAGCAGCTACCGAAACAATAAACTGCTTTCAAGAGTCGATCGGCAAAACCCAAGGCGAGCTCGACGGACGCTTGCTAGAATTAGAAGGCGACAGCCCCGATTACCGGCTGAAACGGGGATTAGCGCACCTGCTGAAAGGCGGTTTCTGCACCTTGGAAGTCATCAGTCCCCTAGAACCCTCAGAGTTGAGACAGCGGGTTTTTGCCTTGTCTGCGCGATCGACTCCCAGCCCTCAATCCACCCAATTAACCCTGGAAAAAGTAGCAACTGAGCTCAGCCAAGACTTAAACAGAGAAGTTTTGCCTCACGAAATCACTACAGGTTTATACGCCGATTTAAACGAAAATAAAATCCTCACTCAGTTTAATGCACCAACTCCCGAAAACTTGCTTCACAAATACAACCTTTCTCAAGTTCAAGGCATATTTTACCGAGCAAGTCAAGTCCAATTAACCGCCCACCGCAACGATCCAGGAGAATACAAACTCTTATTTCGCTATCTGAAACTATTTCAATTAATGACTTACATCGAAGGCGATGCAGATCACGGTTTTACACTCACAATAGACGGGCCTACAAGCTTATTCAAACCCAGCACCCGCTACGGCTTAGCCCTGGCGAAAATGCTGCCCGCACTGCTGCACGTCACAAAATGGAGTATGCACTCGACACTGCACACAAAAGACCCTTTTAGCGGCGTTTTGAAAACAGGTAAATTCACCCTAAATTCCGACTGCGGTTTAGTCAGCCACTATCCCCCTGGCAAGCCTTATGATAGTATGTTAGAAGCCGCATTTGCTGAGAGATGGAATTCCACAAAAACCGAGTGGCAACTAGAGCGAGAAGTTGATTTAATTCCGATTCCAGGTAGTGTGATGATTCCCGACTTTCGGTTAGTGCATCCCGACGGGCGAGTATTTTTATTAGAAATAGTTGGCTATTGGCGGCCGGAGTATTTGCAAAAGAAATTTGCACAAGTACAGAAGTCTGAATGCGATAACTTAATTTTAGCTATTTCCGAACGGCTGAATTTAGAAAAAGCCGGAGTGAATATAAAAGACGTGCCAGCAAAAGTAGTCTGGTTTAAAGATAAATTGCTGCCCAAATCAGTCCTGGAAGTCCTCGAATAGTATACCAATCCGCCCATCAGTTGCAAACTTCTTTCTTTCTTTCTCTCTCTCTGCGCCCTCTGCGCCCTCTGCGGTTCAAAAAAATCCTCCTCAAAAAACATCGCACATTGCACGCTATACTAAAATGGGAATTTACCCAAATCCTTGCCACCTCGTACTCTCACCCTAAAATCGATTGAAAAATGGCAGACACAAGTATTGTCGAAAAAATCAAAAAGCTTTTAGCCCTCGCCACCTCATCAAATGAAAACGAATCGACTGCTGCGGCAGAAAAAGCTTCCCTGTTACTGGCACAGTACAATCTCAGCCTCGCCGATTTAGGGCCAAATCACCAAGAAGAAATTGACGAAAACTCAGTTGAAACAACATCGAAATTTGTTACTTGGAAAATGATGCTGCTGTCGGGAATTGCCGACGCTAACGGTTGCAATGCCATGCGAAATACTTATACGGGCAGTATGTTTTTGGTCGGAACTTCTACCAACCTGATTGTTTGCAAACATCTTTACGAGTATTTGAGTTCTGCGATTGAAAAAAGAGCGAAGTACCGCAAAGGAAATGGGAGGGGATTGGCGTATTTGAATGCTTTTCGGGTTGGATGCGCGACGAGGTTGAGACAAAGATTGTTGGAACAAAAACAGGAGATGGAAGAGTCGGGGATTCCGGGTTCGGGGGATGCGGCGGCGACTCCAGGGATTGTAGTGCGATCGATGTTTGAGAAAAATCAACGGGCGATCGCGGATTATCTAGAGGGCCGAGGGGTTAAAATTAGAACTAGAACAGATTCTCAAGTCAGCAGCGAGGCGGGTTTTAATTCGGGGTATGAAGTGGGCGACAAAATTAGTTTGCACAAGCAAGTGCAGCCGCAAGGGGATATGAAGCAACTTAATGAATGTCTTTGAGTTATCGATAGTAATTGATGGATAATCAAAACAGGGATAAACTTAAAGCCAATTACGAATTAGGTCTGATTATTCCGATTCTTCCGATTCATCTCGGGATCTGAAATAGTAAAAAAGATTAGCAACAGCCAAATCCGAGGCTTTTTCCAAGTTCGACGATACTAAACTTTTATGACCCGCTATTTTCCCTTGCTCAATAATATAATCTTCGTACTCTTGACGCTGCTGCGGAGCGAGCATTAATTCCAGTTGAGTCCGAAGAGAATAAAAATGAGACTTAGGCCGCAAATTTGCATAAAATAACTGTTCATCCGGTATTGCTAAAACTGTTGTTGCTGATTTTTCATCACCGCTTGATGAAAACTTTGCATTAGTAAAATCTTTACTCTGTAACTGTTTTAGCTCACTTTCGGGCAAAGCTTTAGTCCATTCAACCTGATTAAGCCAAATGTCTAAGGCAGCTAAATCGTGATTGTGAATTCGCGTGATTTCTGGGAATAGAAAATCTAGTTCCTCGTCAGAGTCGCAGCCAGCAATTACTGTTAAGCCATCTTGACGGATTTGTTGTTGAAGTTGAGAAAGCCGATCGCCCGCAGCACCAAATTCATTTTGCACCTGATACGTGCCGATAATACTTTGCTCGATCGCCCAACTGCACTCTAACCGACGCAACTTTCCCGCCGCACAAGTTTCTTCTAATAAATGCGGATTTCTGTAATCTGCTAAAGCTTCAAACAACATCCCCCGCGCCGCATCAATTTCAGCATTGCGGCGGTTAATATCTTGCAGTTGCAAAGCCGATTGCATTCGTTGAATTGCTTGATTAAATAACCCGTAAGCCCGCATTAAGACTAAACGATGGTTCTCAAATTTTATATCTGCAACGACTTCGGAAATTAATTGCTTAATTTCCGCGCCTTGGCTTTTCACAAGTTGTTCTAAATTGATGAAACCATTTTCTACTTTAACATCCAGCCTTTCTACTGCTTTTTTTAGTTTCAAAGTCTGGTGCAAATTGACCGCTGATAAGGCTACCCCAGCGAAAGTTCCCACACCAATGACGGCTGTTGTCGCTTGTAGCACCCCCAAAGTGGCTTGGACGCCTTGAAAGCCCATGTGCATTTGCTGCATCTGCAAGCCGCCCATGACGAACTGCATAGGAGACACTAAGGGTGATAAGGGGCTGTTGTTGACAGCCGCGCCAACGGCATGGGCCATAAACTGTCCCGTCGCTGCATCCCTCGCCATGCCGATCGGCACTCCAGCGGATGTAAACACTTGTGCGTACTTGCCAGCCTCGATCGCAGCCTGTACCGCTGGGGAAAATACAAAGTTCATCATAAATTTTTACCCTGCTAGCATCTCACAGAACAACTGATCTATTATGATCTATTTAATAAAAGAAATATTATTAGGCGCTACAAATGAATACTTCGTTAATTAGTTCCCAAACCGTTGAGCTTATTTCGCTGCTGACACGGCAAGAACTCCGAAAAGAAGATATTTCTCCGCCTGTGCTTTTCCTGGCGGGGCTGGTGACGGTGTTGGTGGGAGTTATCTATGCCGACGGTACGGTTGGCGCTGAGGAAACCCAGCGGCTGCGGGCAACTTTGACGGAACTCATCCCCGCGAACAACAGTTTGCGCCAATTGGTAATGCCGATGGTTAAGGGCGTGCGAGATCGGCAAGTTTACAAGAAATTGACGGAGTTGCTGGCCCTGACAGCGTGTTTTTCTGAGGAGGAAAAACTGCTGCTAATTAGTTTTGGATATCAGATGTCGGCGGCAGATGGGACAATGGACGATCGCGAAAAACAGTATTTGACAATCATCGCCAACAGACTCGGAATCGACGGGCGATTTTTGACTGTTTTAGAAGCGAGTTTTAGCAGTCAAGGAATAAGCGATACAGCAGCTTTAGCAGAAGTCCACTCGTTACTAGATCCCGCACGATTTCAAGCTCTCGATTCTTTTTTTGTCCGTGCTGCCAGTCACATTATCGAATATTTACCAGAAAAACCCAAACAACAAAGCAATCAAAAGCATTCAGTCTCGTCCTATCAGGAGTTGAAAAAGTTTCAGGAGTATAGACAACAATTGGATGCGGTTTGCGGCAAACTTTATTTAACTCTTCTAGATGGAAGCGATCGCAACGTGCTATCTCCTAATTTAACAGAAGAAGTAACAAAAATATCTCGTAAATTAGAATCTCAGCGGTTTCGCGTTGCTGTTGTCGGCGAGTTTAGCAAAGGCAAATCTACTTTGCTCAATGCTTTGTTGGGCGAGGAAATTCAACCCGTGCGGGATATTCCCTGTAGCGGTACGGTGACAGTTTTGAAATACGGACCGCAGCAGCGGGTTATCTGCAAATACAAAGACGGACGGGAGGAAGAGATTTCACCCCAAAAATATAAGGAGAAAGCTTCAATTTCTGAGGAAGCAGCTTTAGGTTCTTTTGGGGATGAAATTGTCAATTCAGAAATCAAAGAAATCATTTTCGAGCATCCGAATCTCGAATTGTGTACCAATGGTGTAGAAATTATTGATACTCCCGGATTGAACGAACAAGCGGAACGCACGTTAGTTACGGAACAGGTTCTCAAAACAACTGATGCGGTGATTTTTTTGACTCACGCTCAAAATGCTTTGACAGAAAAAGAGCGAGAACTCCTGTTGTATTTGAAAAAAGACTTGAATCCCGGTAAAGATCATGAAGCTGCGAGGAATATTTTTGTTTTAGTTAATTTTGCCGATTTGCTGCGCCGGGAAGGAAGCCGCAAGCAGGTAAGACAAAGGGTAGAAACCTTTGCCTTTGATAAAAAGCATAATTTGATCGCTGGTGAAAACCGGATTCATTTTATTTCGGCTCAATCTGCACTTGAGGCAATTTTGGACGGGACGGAAAATGAGTATGTGAAATCTTTTCAGGATTTTACTAAATCTCTGGAACAGTTTTTGACAGTTGAAAGAGGCGCGATCGCACTTCAGCAGTCGGCATCTGTAATGAAGCAAATTATTAATACTGGCTGCGATGAAATGACTCAGTATAGGGAAATGCTAGAAGGAAATTTGACAGTTGATGAGGGAGATAAGGCGAAGATTTTTGAACAAATAGCGGAAGCAAGCGGCCGCGATGTTAAGATTAGAAATTTAGCTAATAAACTGAGAGAGGAATCCGTAGTAGAAGCTATTGAATCTTGGAATGAATGGGTGAAAATATTGCCCGATCGCCTCGCTACAAAAAGTAAGGAATGGACTTCAGAGCATCATCATATTTTGAGCCAAGACAAGTTAATCCGAGATTATGCCAATCAATTTGTGTGGGAATTAACACAAGAAATTGATGTCTGGAGCGACCAAAAAATGCAATTTATATTGAAACAAAAAATAGAAACTTTAGACTTCAAATTTAAGGAAGAGTTTTATGCCATTCGACAAGAGTTTCAAGAGTTCGATCGGCGACTTAGCACTAGCCTTGTTACTCAATTCAATAACTTAGGAATAGCAAAAAATCTGGGTGGAATTGGCATCGGTGGAAGCAGTATCGCTTCATCAATCAATCCCGATATTGGAGGTCCTGGAGGTTATCTTGGCGGTTTAGGCCTTGGTGGATTAGTAGCAGCGGGATTGCTGTTTTTCGCAGGACTTGGTATTATTCCAGTTATTTTGGGTGGCTTAGCTGCTGGTGGGGGTGGCGCATTTGGATTGGGAATGCTAGATGTTGATGGAATTCATAACCAGATTAAGCAAAAAGTTTGCGAGTTAGGGTTTCAGAAATTTAAGGAATCTAAGAAGTCGATTTATAAAAAGATACAAGAAAGAATTAAAGCAGTATTTGACGAGCGATATGAAACAGCTAGCGGTGCGATCGCACAAGCAATGTCGCTGTGGGAAAATTTATTAGAACAGCAGGAAAAGCGCGATCGCCAAAATCAAGCAGAATGCGAGGTCCAAAAAGTTTGGCTGGCTGACAAACGTCGAGAACTCGAACAAGTACAAAATCAAATTGAGGCTATTTTGAATCAGAGCGATCGCTAATTCAATGAGTAATATCAATTCCGGTTGCATCGGAATTAATATAACCAGAATTCAGGACACGGACGTGCCTTTACCCTACAATCGATCGGGGTTGGTAAACGGCACTGCCGTGTCCTCTATATCATTCCGGCGCAGCCGGATTTGATATAACGGGTAAGCCCCAAAAAACCATAGTCCGATCGCCCTCAATCAATCAATCAATTCGGCTTCTTCAAAAATCTGCCGAGTCGTTAACTCCAAACCAGGCAGCAACTCATCCACAATCGGTGTATTATCCGTATAAACTTGACTCGAACCATCGGGGAAAAAGCTTCTTATTAAAATAGCTTCTGGATCAATTACCCAAACTCGCGGAACACCCGCCGCCAAATAATCTTTCGCCTTCTCTTCAAATTCCTTCATACTTTGATCGGGCGATATAATCTCGATCGCCAGTTCAGGAATTGCGGGACAAGCTTCATTTCGCCGCCAACTTTTCGGCAGACGCGCATAAGAAATGTAGGTTAAATCGGGAACAGGTACCCAATCTTTATCCTGACGTTTTAACAAAATTGCCCATTCTGGAAGCACTCGCCCGCGTCCTTTACACCATACACGAATCAGGCGACACAAAGCTCCCTGTAAACTGGAATGAAAAAATTTTGGAGACACTTTAGGAACCGCTTCACCATCTACAAACTCACAATATATATCTCCGTCGGGCAAAGCTAGAAATTCTGCTAAAGTGAGTTTGGTTCCGATGCCTACCATGACTCCCAGCCCTCTCGCTAATTAACTCAAATATCAATTATACAAAATTTCCCAACTTTCCTAGAAGTACGATCGCCCCTATTCTCTTCATTCCTCTACCTCTGTGCCAAGAGCGCCCTCTGCGGTTAAATCTTCAAACCCGATTTCCCCGCTCAAAACTATGGGGCCTGCCATCGGCCCCGCCCCACCTTCCCCGAAAAATCGCAAACCCTTCATTTTAACCAAGCCGGATGAGCCATCAAAGCCGAAAACGGCTGCACGCCCCGCAACTGATTCGACAGTGGCAAATGACCCCTAGGCGCGCTCAAATCCCAAATAAACTCTTGCGGATACCGCGTCCAATTATTTCCCTTCTTCCAGCCAATTAGCGGCCACAACTTATCCCAATTCTTGCCCGAACTCTGCCAAATTTCCCGCTGTACCGAAAAGCCGAATTTGCCTTCAGAATGAACTTTCCACAGCGTATTAATTGTTTGCAAATCTGCAGCCGGCAAACTTTCTACTTCCGTAAAATACAGCCATTTTCTCGCGGCAGCCGTCTCGCCCGCCAATGCACAAAGCTTGTCTAAAGTCAAGCGATCGGCTTCTTGAAATTCTTGCAATGCCAGCAACTGTTGCAGTGGAGTGTAGTCAATGTTAGAGTCCGATCGCAGCGGCACAACCCCAGTCGGAAAATTCGCTTGCAAAAACTCCGCCACTCTCGGAGAACCAGCACTGTAAAGAATTTGGTAAGCCTTACCCATTACCGCAGTCGGTGCCTCTGACTGGCGCTCTAATAAAAATTCCATCAATACATCCCAACCGGAATCTGCTATTTGTTGTTGCAGCAGTTGCAGTTGAGTTTTTTCCGAACCCGACCTCAACTGAGAGCGGAGTTCGGCTGTATCGGCCGCCGAGTCTAATGGAGAAGTAGAAATCGAGTCAGTCATGAGAAACTATCAGCTATCAGCTATCAGCTCTCAGCTATTAGCTGAAGCCCTGGTTTTCCCCCATTGTACAATGGTACTGACTCCGATTCACTTCTCTGTACTCGGATGCCTGCCTTGCACGCAGCCTAGTTTAGCCGATCGCCCCCACCCTCTTCGCCAATGGCAGCAATAGCAAATATGTTTACCATCTGATTTTTACGATCGATGCCATGTAAAAGAGTTTTTCTTGAACCTAGTCGTCCACGATCGAAACCCATGCAGAGAAAGAAGGCGGAAAAAAGTTTATGTCATATTCCGAGTCTTCCCACTCTTTGACCCAAAGCGGCACGGCGCCGGGGCGAGGAGTTGCAGCAAAGGTGCGTTCTTTGACTTCGATCGAGTGAAATAGCTGTTTTAAAGTATCTCCCCGATCCAAAGCTTCGCTGAGGATGTCGTCCAAGTCTGGATCGACCCGTTTGACGCGGTTTTTGTCCTCTTCAAGCCACAGAAGTTTCAAAGACTTCAGATCCCTCGGACTGAGGATGCTCTTGTAGTACACGCGCTTGAGGGTCGCTACGGGTTCCAACGAGCGTTCGATCCGGCGAATTTGCTGAACTCGCAGGTAGTGCCATTCCGCTAAACGCTTGCTTTCCGAAGGCGGGAGGGTTCCCTTCCCCGCTGCGTGTTTGTAGTCGTATTTAATCAAACTGCAAGCCATATTGGCTAGCAGGTGAATTAACTGTTTTTCTTTGGGTGTCGCCTGACGCCGTTCCTGGGTTCTTGTCAATACGCGCTGTCTGCGGGTAGTTTCGATAGTATTTTCCATTGGGTTTTTACGAGATGAAATACGATTGTGCCAGATCCGAATCCCGAACATCAGAAGGTAAGGAAGTTGATAGGCGGGGAAACTCCACCGACAGACTCGCCTTACCTATTTATTTTCCCATTCACCGTTCTCTGAAACTGAGTCCCACCCCCGGGATTAGGTACACTGATATTGGGATCGAGTTTTAACCGCCTCGATGCAAGGCGGTTTCGACAACAAACACAACCACAACCACAACCGCTGAGAACGAACCACACAAGAGCGCCAATTATTTCCTGCCTTTACCTGTCTTTACCTCTTCTTGCTCCCCATCTTCATTCGTTCCAGTGTAGTTGAAGTCGGGATAGCTTCCAGAAGCCGTCACACTGCTGGCTACTTTTGGTTGTGGGGCGATCGCCAAAGCGCTGGCGCTGCCTGCATGGAATAAGCCGAGGCCAGCCGAGCTAATTACCCCTAATACTAAGATGCTGTTTTTCATTTTCGATGACCCTGATTTGCGTAGATTGACACTTTTTTGCTAACCCGATTTGTCAGAAGTGGGTTGATGCAATAGCCCACTTGTCTTCTGATAAATCTCCCTGCCATAATCAATTCAGACAGGCACACCCGCTTGCGATCGGAAACGCCGGAAGTGACGTGTTACTAATGTCCACGATCATCCACCAACCAGAATTTTTTGGGTAGTGGAGCGAAAGCCATCAGGGCGTCGATCCATCAGGGAGTTAAGCCATCAGGGTGCTAATCCATCGGGTAGTTAAGCCATCAGGGCGCATCTTCTACAATTAGCCACAGACTTTACTTTTATAGTTGAGCGAGTGGTTGGCCGGGCACTGACAACGCCTTTAAGAATTAAACTTTTTGTGGATTTATTCCAACAAGTTTGTCCTTAAAAATCCCCGCGCTTGCGGAAGTCCGGGGAGTGTCAGCAGCGTGGAATTCCATGCAATCTAAGTCAACTAAAAAAACGCAGATTAACGATATCTCCCACTCAAGCAGTCCTCAGCAAAACGCTGGGGTTTTTTATTGGTAGTCTTTGCCGATCCTTTGCCTCCGGCAGAAGGCAGCCGGATCGGAAGGCAGAAGGTTGACAGCGCTGCGGTTATGAGTTTCCCTGGCAACATCATACCACCGGGTGAATTTTAAAATAAAATTGTAAATAAATGTGAATTAAATGGCGTTTTGGCGTTTTCAATCCGATCGAGTGAAAATTCATCTAATTATGTGAACGAGCGTAAAGAATCAATTGCCGGGGTACAATTCAGCCGATGGTAGGATTTGCGGCGAACGCTTGCAAAGATACGGTAAAGATTGAGCAGGAGAAAAGTGAATTAGTGGACAATAGAGAAACAGGAACAAAAATTTTCCACCATAGTAAGCTGGCAATAATTGCAATTTGTAACCTTTCGATCGCACAGCATAGGGGCGAAGCATCTTGATGAATTCCCAAATAGCAGAAATCAACTCAAGCTACCAATATCAAGTCGGAGGATATTTGCCTGCCGGTGCGCCCACCTATGTCAGGCGATCGGCCGACAGCGAACTCTACGAAGGACTCAAAGCCGGAGACTTCTGCTACGTGTTGAGTTCGCAGCAAATGGGAAAGTCCAGCCTGCTAGTGCAAACGGCCAAAATGTTGCAAGCAGAAGGTACAGTTTTTGCCGCCGTCAACTTGAGAAGCATCAGCAGCCCAGATATCTCCCCCCAAAAGTGGTACGCCGGAATCATGTACCGCATGGCAAGCAGTTTGCACATCACAAACAGGTTTGATGCCATCAAGTGGTGGAACGATCGCGAACTGCTGTCGCCAGTGCAGCGATTGGAGATATTTATCGAAAAAGTTTTGCTCAAGTCAATTCGGCAAAATCTGGTAATTTTCATAGATGACATTGACAGCACCAGCCGCCTAAATTTCAGTACCAGCGATTTTTTTGCTTTGATCCGGGCTTGTTACTCCAAGCGGGCAGAGCAACCGGAATACGATCGCCTGACTTTTGCTGTTACGGGAGTAGCAGCCCCGTCAGAATCGATCCGAGATCGAAGCTGCAATCCTTTTAATATTGGACGGCCGATTAACTTAAGTCGATTCCAACTGCACGAAAGTTTGCCGCTAGCAAAAGGATTAGCACTCAAAGCTTTTCGCCCCCAAAAAGTGCTCCAAGAAATCTTAGCTTGGACGGGCGGTCAACCGTTTCTGACTCAAAAGGTTTGCCACTTGGTACTTGAATACGGGCCTTTCATTGGCAGAAATTCCGAAGCCCAGCAGGTGGAAAAACTGATCAAACACAGAATTATTAAAAATTGGGAACAACGGGACGCAACCCAACATTTGACAGCAATTCGCGATCGCATTTTCCACAGCCGTTGCGACCTCACCCGGCTGTTAACGCTGTACCAGCAAGTTTTGCAACCGCCCGACCCTACAACACCGGGGGAATCGCAAGGAGTACCTGCCGATTACTCTCCCGAACAAATCGAATTGCAAATGTCAGGACTGGTTGTTAAATTTCAGGGTAAATTAATAGTTGCCAACCTAATTTATCAGTCAGTTTTTAATCGGTTTTGGGTGGAAAAAGAACTGGGAAAATTGGCTCCGTACCGTTTGGCGCTAGCAGCATGGCTGGCTTCCGACCGCGAAGATGAATCGCAGTTATTGACCGGGGAAAGTTTGCAGTCAGCTTTGGATTGGGCGGCAAACAAAAAATTAAGCCAAGAACACTATTGGTTCTTGAATCCCGATCGAACTTTTCAGGAACAACCGACAGTCGTTGTCGCACAAGTTGCAGACAGCAGCGCAGAGACCGGTGCAGATAGCAGCATTCTCACCCCGCCCTCAGAGAGTATTCCAACTGGCAGCAACGAACAGAAATTGTACGATCACATCGTCTCCTGCGTGGAAACAGAATCCCCCGCACAGGCGATCGAGCGGTTCCGAAAGCTATTTATAGACGGCATGGGCTATCCCGATCGAGAGATTGAAGCAACTTTGTACAGTCTAGTCTCCGTCAAGCGATCGGATCAGCACTTTAAATATATCCTCCACCGCTGCTGCTACATCCCGATCAACCGCTGGCAATTGCATTCACAAAACCAATTCGCGATCGCAAAGTTGGTAGCTTTATTTAAGCAGACTTCTCCCCGATTCGGGATGGAATTTTACATAGTCAAGCGCTTGCAAGAACAAATAGCCTTCTTTACTAAAAGTGAAGAATTCCAGACCCTAGAGCGTTTAGTAAAAGCCTTAGATAGACAGGCGGAACCGCAGAAACAAGATACTGATTCTCCTTTGGGCGAATTGATCTGTCGGTATCCTTATTTGTACGGGCATTCTCTGCTGAGCAAGGACAGCATTGAGGAAGACCAACAAACCATCAAACAACTGGCTTTTCAAAGACACCGACAATTTGAAACACATTTGTCTCAATATTTGAATTATATGGTTGAGCCGAGAAATACAGAAATAGGAATTGTGCAGCGTGCGGCTAATCCCACACTTTTGAACGATGCGGAACTGCACTTAGCTGTCAGGGAATTTGCCGGAAAAGTAACGGGCGATCGCAGCTACAAAGAAGCGGCTCAATTTTTCCTGAGAGATTCCAGAAAAACTCCATCTTACGCCTCATTTAAAGTGGATTTATATGAATATTTAATATCGTCGATCGAACCAGAATACGGCGGTCGTCAATTTAATGACCGTTTGTACAAACAAATCAAAAATACATTGCGAGAAAATGACTCGGTGAAATTCAATAATCCATTGTTAGTTCGTACTTGCCACCAGTTGTTCAACTTCTTAGTAGTGGAAAATTCTCAACATCCCAGCCACTACGTTTTTTACGATTTGGTGTACAACCTAGGCGCCAGCAGGACAATGGGTTTACTGATGAAACTTGTACTGCTTTCGGGCAAAGTCAAACCAGAGCTGGAAAACCGATTTTCTATTTTGTTCAATCACTATGAAAGCAAAGCTTCTAATGAAATTATGTGGTTTGTCAAATCATTGGAAAATTTCAATGTGGCTTTGGTTGTGAATTTTGGTAAGACGGATTTGTCTTTGGTTAAACATCATCTTATTTTGACTTAAAAAAACAAACTCCCTGGTGCAGGGTTATATAATAGTATTAATTTCAAAAAATCAAGGTAAAACACATGAAAGCCTTTGAAGTCACAGGAACGATCGACGAAAAAGGTCAATTATTGCTCGATCGACCTTTAACACTAGACAATCCGGGCCCCGTGCGAATCATCCTCCTCTTTCAGGAACCTACAGATGAAGCTGAAGAAGACCACGACGATACTCCAGTTGAAGAAGTAAAAGCCATTCTCAGAAAAGCATTACAGCAAGCCAAAGCCGGACAAACCCGACCAATCTCTGAACTGTGGGAGAGAATCGATGCCGAAAAAGGTCAATTATTGCTCGATCGACCTTTAACACTCGGTATTTCCGCTCTTCTACGAATTATTCTCCTTTCCGAACCTATAGATGAATCTGAAGAAGATCCAGATGATACTCCAGTTGCAGAAATAAAAGCCAGTCTCAAAAGAGCGTTGCAGGAAGCTAAAACTGGGCAGCGAATACCTCTTTCTCAAATGTGGGAGGGCATCGATGTCGAATGAATCCGAGCTCGTTCAGATCGATTTAACGCCTGAGTATAAGCGAAATTTGCGTGAATTATCCAAACGATTTCGCCAAATCCGGCTAGATACTGGGCTAGTAATTGAGCAACTACAGGCTGGCAATTTTATTGGCGATCGCATTCCCGGAATGGGCGAAGATTATATCATCTTAAAAGTCCGAGTGAAAAACAGCAACATCCAAAAAGGGAAAAGTGCAGGGTATCGCATGATTTATCAGATTGAATCGCCCGTCAGCGTACTTTTGTTAACCATTTACTCAAAATCGGATCGAACAGATATGAGTCTCAACGAAATCCGCAGCATCATCGCCGAGTTTGATGAAAGCCAATAGCGGTGTATTATTATTAATTTTATGATTAGCTATCTCAAAGGCACAGTCGCCGATATCGCCAAAGGCAGCAACCGCGTCATATTGACTCTCGAAGTCAATCAAATCGGCTATGAAATCCAAATTTTGCCCCGCGTGACCGGTCAATTGCCAGCCTCCGGCGAAGTCGCCCAAATATTTACCCACCAGCAAGTTAAGGAAGACCAAATCGTATTGTACGGTTTTGGCAGCGCGGCCGAACGCGATTTGTTTCGGCAGTTGACGAGTGTTAGCGGTGTGGGTGCTCAACTGGCGATCGCACTTCTCGATACTTTAGGATTGCAAGATTTAGTCCAGGCGATCGTCGGCGGTAACACCCGCATCCTCGCCAAAACTCCGGGCGTGGGTACAAAAACCGCAGAACGTCTCGCCCTCGAACTCAAAAGCAAACTCTCGGAATGGCGACAGCAAGCAGGTTTGACAACTTCAGTCGCCGCCGGAGTCCCCCCAGCTATTCAAGAAGAAGTTGAGATGATCCTGCTGGCGATGGGATACACTGGGGCTGAAGTCTTGCAAGCGCTGCAAACCCTCAGTCAAGACAGCACTTTGTCCGCCAAAGGTAATGCCGATGATTGGATACGCGAGGCGATCGCCTATTTAAGCCGATAATCGCCTACAACATCCAGCCACCGGGAATAAACACCCAGGACGGGCCCGACGCCCATCCCACAGGACAAAAATTGTGGGATGGGCGTCGGGCCCGTCCTAAGTAGGGCTTGCAATTCAAGTCTATTGTGCTCAAAAAACCAACCCATCCCTGCGAAAAATTTTATCCTTCACGGTGCGGCTGTGGTACAATTGCAGATTGTGACATCGTACAAAAAAACATAAAATCAATTCATGCCACTTACACAACAGCGCAAACTAGAAATCATGGGCGATTACCAAACCCATGAAACCGATACCGGCTCAGCAGATGTCCAAGTCGCCATGCTGACCGATCGCATCACCAAACTCAGCGCCCACCTGAAAATCAACCAAAAAGACTTCGCCTCCCGGCGCGGTTTGATGATGATGATCAGCCGCCGCAAGCGCCTGCTGGCCTACATCCAAAACGAAAATGTCGATCGCTACAAAGCATTGATTGCCCGTCTAGGCATTCGCGGCTAAACACCAAAGCCAAAATTTGCGACAATATTCTTTAATCTTGGACAAACACCAAGACTTATTGAAAAATGTTCGAGATTTCAGGTCAGAGATAAAATATGTCCTCCGAACCACCCCGCCAGCGCTTGCCCTTTGAACCGGCAACAAATCGTAAAAAAACGCCTAAAAAGCCCCCAGAATCTGAAGCAAACGCAGCCTTAGAGTCAGATTCTGCCGACAAGCAGCCCAAAGCTAACAAAACCGGAAAACAGGCGCAATCCATCCCAGAAGCAGTTAGCAAACGCATGATATCCCGCATAGCGGTATTCTGCGGCATACCGACCATCCTGGGAATTTCCACATTTTTTGTGAGTTATTTGGTAGTCAGCAACGACTTGTTTGACCTGCCCAATACAGCAGTGTTGCTGGTAAGCATGGGCTGTTTTGGTCTAGGGGTTCTGGGATTGAGTTACGGAGTCCTCTCGGCTTCCTGGGATGAAGAAGTTTCAGGAAGCACTCTGGGGTGGGAAGAATTTAATACCAATTTTGGACGGATGCGAGAAGCGTGGCGCGCCGCCAAGCCAAAAAATTAGTCATGAGTCATTAGTTATTAGTTATTAGTCATTAGCTAACAACTAAGGTGTTAACCATCTAGAATTTGTTTTTGGGGAGGGAACAAGAACCAGCCCCACAACAATGCTAAAAATACTGATATAAATAGATTCTCGATCGCCCATTGCATCTATTTTTCTCAGTGCATCCGTGTCATAATCCGTGTCTAGCCCAACTGAAAAGGCAAAAAAAATATGATTATTGTAATGAAAGCCGGCACTCCAGAAGCCGAGATCGATCGACTAGACGAAGACCTCCGCACTACCTGGGGTTTGATCCCAGAAAAAATAGTCGGCCGTTACAAAACCGTCATGGGTTTGGTAGGCGATACCGTGGATCTCGAACCGATGCAACTGCGCGAAATGAACACCTGGATAGAAGAAGTGCTGCGCGTGGAAAAACCCTACAAACGCGCTTCTCTGGAGTACCGCCAAGGAGAACCCAGCGCAGTAAAAGTTTCTACTCCTTTAGGAACTGTGACGATCGGCCTAAATCACCCGATCGCGATCGTAGCAGGCCCTTGCTCCGTCGAAAACGAAGAAATGATTGTCGAAACGGCAATGCGCGTCAAAGCTGCTGGAGCTCATTTTCTGCGCGGTGGCGCGTACAAACCGAGAACTTCCCCCTACGCTTTCCAAGGCCACGGCGAGAGTGCTTTGGGATTGCTAGCTGCAGCCCGAGAAGCCAGCGGTTTGGGAATTATCACCGAAGTTATGGATGCGGCCGACTTAAGTGCGATCGTAGAAGTAGCCGACGTGATTCAAGTCGGGGCGAGAAATATGCAGAATTTCTCGCTGTTGAAGAAAGTCGGAGCTCAAGACAAACCAGTTTTGCTGAAGCGCGGCATCTCCGCCACCATTGAAGAATGGTTGATGGCTGCCGAGTATATCATGGCTTCTGGCAATCCGAACGTGATTTTGTGCGAGCGCGGAATTCGCGGGTATGACAGGCAGTATACGCGCAATACGCTAGATTTGTCCGCAGTACCAGTATTGCGAACCCTGACTCACTTACCCGTGATGGTTGACCCGAGTCACGGCACCGGTTGGGCGCAGTTTGTACCGTCAATGGCGTTTGCTTCGATCGCCTCGGGTACAGATTCGCTGATGATTGAAGTGCACCCGAATCCGAAAAAAGCTTTGTCTGACGGGCCGCAATCTTTAACACCGGATCAGTTCGACAAGTTGATGGAAGAATTGGCGGTGATTGGTAAAGTCATGGGACGTTGGCCGCAACCCGTGCCAGTTTTGGCATAAAAATCGCAGTCATAAGTAGGTCATTGCCCAAAAAACCATAGTATTTACAAGGTACTATGGTTTTTTTGCGCTTACCTTTTATATCAAATCCGGTAGCATCGCAATTAATATTACCCGCAGTCAGGACACGGCAATGCCGTGTCCCTACAATTAATCGGGGTATTCCAAGGGCACTGCCGTGTCCTCCGTATCATGTCTCATTGAATTAGCGATCGCTCTGATTCAAAATAGCCTAAATTTGATTCTGTATTTGTTCGATTTCTCGGCGTTTGTCAGCCAGCCAAACTTTTTGGGTCTCGCATTCTGCTTGATTTTGGCGATCGCGCATTTCTTCCTGTTCTAACAAATTCTCCCACAGCGCGATCGCTGTTGACATCACACCATTACTCGCCTCAATTCGCTTCTCGAATAATGCAATAATTCTTTCGTGTATCTTATCAAAAATAGACTGTGAAGATTCATCGAAATTCTCAAACCCTAACTCACAAACTTTTTCCTTGATTTGAGCTTTAACGGCGTCGCCATCTAAGAAACTCCAGCCCAAACCTCCACCAGCACCCGCAGCTAAGCCACCCAAAACAACTCCAATAAAACCAAGTTCTGTAAAAAATAGCAACGCAGCACCGACGGCGGCACCAATTCATAAACCCCCAAAAAATCCACCATCCTCAATCTCGCCAATTGATGAAGCTATTCCGCTTCCACTGCTGCCAATTCCGCCTAAGCTACCTGCTGTTCCTAAGTTATTGAATTCAGCGACAAGGCTAGTGCTGAGTTGCTTGTCAAACTGTTGAAATTGTTGCCGTATTGCATAAATATCTTCACCGATTTTGCTGTCTAGCAATCCCATATTTTGTTTTAAAATACACTGTACTTTTTGATTTCCCCAGTCATCAATTTCTTCGGTGATGTCTCGTACAAATTGATCTGCATAATCTTTAGTCAGCTTGTCTTGACTCATGATGTGTCCGTGTTCGGAAGTCCAGCGATGACTTTTTGCCATCAGGCGTTCTCCCAATCCTTCCACCCATTCATTCATTCCAAGATTCAATAGCTTCTTGTACAGATTGCTCCATCAATTCATCCGCTAAAAAAAGTTTGATTTTCACATCGCGACCGCTTGCTTCCGCCATTTGTTCAAAAATCTTCGCCTTATCTCCTTCAGAAACTGTCAACTTTCCTTCTAGCATTTCCCTATATTGAGTCAATTCATCGCAGCCAGTGTCAATGATTTGCTTCATTCCAGATGCCGACTGCTGAAGTGCGATCGCCCCCCGTTCAACTGTCAAAAACTGTTCCAGAGATTTGGTAAAATCCTGAAAAGAGTTCAGATACTCATTTTCCGTCCCGTCCAAAATTGCCTCAAGTGCAGATTGAGCCGAAATAAAATGAATCCGGTTTTCAGCAGCGATCGTATTTTGACTCTTAACAATTGTTTCTACCCTTTGTCTTACCTGTTTGCGACTTTCTTCCCGACGCAGCAAATCAGCAAAATTAACTAACACAAAAATACTTTTCGCACCTTCATTATCTTTTCCAGGATTCAACTCTTTTTTCAAATACAACAGCAGTTCCCGCTCTTTTTCTGTCAAAGCATTTTGAGCGTGAGTCAAAAAAATCACCGCATCAGTTGTTTTGAGAACCTGTTCGGTAACTAACGTGCGTTCCGCTTGTTCGTTCAATCCGGGAGAATCAATAATTTCTACACCATTGGTACACAATTCGAGATTCGGATGCTCGAAAACGATTTCTTTGATTTCTGAATTGACAATTGCATCCCCAACAGAACCTAAAGCCGCTTCCTCAGAAATCGATGCTTTATCTTTATATTGCTCACGTGAAATCTCCTCTTCGCGTCCGTCTTTGTATTTGCAGATAACCCGCTGCTGTGGCCCGTATTTTAAAACCGTTACCGTACCGCTACAGGGAATATCCCGCACAGGTTGAATTTCCTCGTCCAGCAAAGCATTGAGTAAAGTAGAAGTGACATTCGTCGCCAGTCCGATCGACGGCAATGAGAAAAAAAAGTGGAAAAAGCCGAACAAGAAGGCCAGAAAAAACTTCGGGAATTATCGGCTCAAAAATTTGCGTGTGGGCCTGATGCCTTAGTCGCCGCTCAGACTCTATCGAAACAACTGAATTATCATAATTTAACGGATATTAAAATAGAACATAGCTCAGAAAAAAATCGAAAACTATCCCAAAAAGATCCCAAAGAATTCTATAGAACCCATTTGATATCTTTTTGCCAATCGGGTAGGATAGCTAAAAGTGGTGGATTAAAAGCAGAGGGGGGAGTGAATGGGGTATTCAAGCGACGTAACAGACTCATAGTGGGAAATAATCGAGCCATTATTACCGAACAAGAAGAAAACAAGACCCCCAGTGCGGACAAAGCGGCAAGTTCTCAACGGGATATTGTATCAACTCAAGAATGGTTGCAACTGGGAAGACTTACCCAAAGATTTTCTACCCTATTCAACGGTCTTCTGGCATTACAAACAGTGGTGTGAAGATGAGATATTAGACAAAATCATGACAGAATTACATGGACGAGTGCGGGAACAAGTAAAAAAAAAGCCTCAGTGGACAACTCTAATCATGATTGACTCACTCATGGGTGAAAAACACCTGTAATGCAGGGATTGAGTCGAAAGAGTTTTGTTTTTACAAGACGACAAATGGGATTAAAAGATATCTCACAGTTGATATATTGGGCTTCCCCTTCTTTACCCACTGCACTCCTGCCAGCGTATCTGATGACCCTCGGGGTTGATTGAAATGCTGACCCAAAATATCGATTACTTCAAATCTCAACCGCTGGAACTGCCGAAGATTACCATCTTGGTAGATCGTGGTTATCATCCTGAAAAACTGACGAGCTCATTGGAGCAGATTTATCCTCAAATTATGACCAAGATCCAGTTTGAACTCTCGGCCAAGCCATCAAAAGCTCAAAAGGAGGCTTTCATGACAATCGGGATTTGTTCCGGTTGCAGCCTTCCGGGGTGATTGAAAGATCGAATGCTTGGGTAGAGCGATGCAAGAGTTTAGTCAAAAATTTTGACCGCACACTCGAAGCTGCCAATGCCAAGCTCAAGCTTTGTTCGATCGGATTGATGCTCAAACGACTTGCTTGCTGCTCCAGTTACCCCCTAAAAATATCTCAAATGGGTTCTATAGAACTTCCTCTGAAAGATTAACTATGGATAAGTGTAGGAAAGTATTTGCCGATTTAGTCCAACTCTCGGTTTGAGCCGAAGAGCCTTTTTTCAGTTTTTTTCTGCCCCCTCAGCATAAATAAAACTTGGCTCTGGGTGCGCTAGGCGACATTAGGTAGAATATTGGGTAGATAGTTATATTTTTCGCAACAAGCAGCAAATTTAACTCCCCAAATACATCTTTGGCGTGAAAAATATGACAATTTCGCTTATGATCGAACCATAACTACCTTCGCTGGCGATCGAATTGTGGTTCGGCAATCCTGTATGGTTTGGTGCATCGACGATCGACTAAACAATTTTTAGATTTGAGAACAGCCGATTTGAGGTTTTTTAGCAGCAATCTCAGTTATAAGCCGCGCGGTAAAGTTAAAATTTAAAGTTTAAAACCTCAAATCGGTTGACTTGATGTCGTTTTTAGGGCTGTGGTGACTTTGCAAGCCAATCCACATTTGGTACTTCGTACAGAGAAAAGCGGCAATCGCTACTTGCCGCTCTCCGGCAGCAATTGCTGGACAGTAGGGCGGAGCGATGACAATAATTTTGTACTGACCGATCGCTGGATTTCCCGTAATCACGCGATGTTACAGCAAATGGAGACAGGAGAGTTCTATCTGATCGACTTGGGCAGCCGCAACGGTTCCTTTGTCAACGGGCGGCGCGTCAGTATTCCTGTCACTCTCAGAAATGGCGATCGGATTATTTTCGGTCAAACCGAATTGGACTTCTACAACCCAACCGCAGGCTACCGGCACGATCCCATACACGAGACAGACTCTGAAGATTTTACGGCGACTTTGACGGTGCGGAGCCTGATTAGCGTCATGGTAATGGACATCCGAGACTTTACAGTTTTGACTAGGCAGCTAGACGAAACCCTGCTTTCAGAAGTCATCGGCAATTGGTTCCGCAAAGCAGGACAGATAATTCGCGAACACGGCAGTTGGGTGGACAAATACATCGGCGATGCGATCATGGCCGTCTGGTTCCACAAAACCAGCGGTGTCAGCAGCGAGGAAATGATGCGGATTTGCCAAGCTTTGAGCGAACTGCACAAGGCAACAGACGAACTCAGCAGCCGTTACCCCCTGCCTTTTCCTTTGCGAGTCGGGGCCGGAATCAATACTGGTTATGCAATGGTGGGAAATTCTGGCAGTAGCGACCGATCGGACTACACCGCCTTGGGAGATACTGTAAACGCAGCATTTCGCTTGGAGTCTTGCACTAAGCAAATCGGCAAGGATATCGCTGTGGGAGAAACAACCTATAAATACCTGACGGAATTGGGGGCCCAGGACGCTTTCGAGCAGCACACCGTTGCTTTGAAGGGTTACGACACTCCCAGCGTGACTTACGGCGGTACTTATGCTGACTTGAACGCTTTTCTCAAAACCAGAGGAGAGAGTTCTCGATAGCTAGACAATTCGGTGCGGGGCAAAAAATTAACCCTGAAAAATGGAAGTCCCAGTTTTAAATTTGCAGCGCCTTCGATCGACTTGCCTGCGATGCCTAGACTTCGCTTATCATATATCGTTCGTGGTGTCAAGAGCTAAATGTAAAGTTTATAACAGCCGTCTAGCTGTTGCGGATTTATCTGAAAAACTGCATAAGCAAAATGGTAGTCTCTACATAAATGCTGTGTATGAAATTTGGGAGACAAAACTTCATGAAACGATTGGGTCGTCTATTGGCAGTATTGGGCTTAGTGCTGGGCTGCTTTGCATGGGCTGGAGACCAAAGCGCGATCGCGGCCACCTTGAGCCGTATCGTCTTGCCATCATCCTCGCTCATAGCCGTTGAAGCTCCCGCTAGAACCAATCGCGCCGATGACAAGCTTGCCACAGAATACGGCAAAAAACTTGATTTGAACAACAGCGCGGTCCGGAACTTTCGGGAATTTCGAGGGTTGTATCCGACTTTAGCTGGATTAATTATTAAGAATGCTCCTTACGAAAAAGTTGAGGACGTACTCAACATTTCAGACTTGACGGAAGCTCAGAAAAAGGTGCTGCAAGCTAACATGGACAAATTCACCGTAACTAATGTCGAATCAGTCTTTATTGAAGGAGACAACAGGTTGAATAATGGTCTCTACGACTAGGTAGCAGCAGGCCTCATTTGAAGGCATTCGGCATTTGGCAGAAGGCATTCGGCAGAAAGAAAAGATTTTTTTCTACAGGCTGATGACTTCTGCCTTTAATTTCTGGAGACTTACTTTCAACCACCATTCGGCAAAAACCGACCAAAATTCCCGAGATTGAAATAAGCGGGTTCCCCAGATTCATCTGTAGACTCAATTCTTTAATCTACAATCTAAAATATAAAATCTAACATCGATCGACTGCCATTAGTTTAAGTCCCCAGATTCATCTGTGGAGTCAATTCTAAAATCTAAAATCTAAAATCTAAAATCTAAAATCTAAAATTGACTGGCGGCAGACTTATGACTGACAAATTTGACGTATTGGTGATAGGTGCTGGCGCGGCCGGTTTGTACACGGCACTTTGCCTCCCAGAGCATTTGCAGGTGGGCTTGATCAATAAAAATACCCTGCCTGTTTCTGCTAGTGATTGGGCTCAAGGAGGGATTGCTGCGGCGATCGCCCCTGAAGATTCCGCAGCGCTGCACATTCAAGATACACTGGCTGCCGGAGCCGGTCTTTGCGATTTGGATGCGGTGAAATTTTTAGTAGAGGAAGCCGCAGCTTGCATTGACTCCCTGGTCAAAATGGGCGTTGCATTCGATCGCACCGGCCCAGATTTAGCCCTCACCCTAGAAGCCGCCCACTCCCGCCGCCGAGTTCTCCACGCCGCCGACACTACGGGCAAAGCCGTGATCGGTACGCTGACAGCAAAAGTATTGAGTCGCAAAAACATTCAACTCGTATCCCCTGCTTTTGCTTTGAGTCTGTGGCTAGACGAAACCGGGCGCTGTCAGGGCATTAGCTCGATTTGCGGCTCGCAAGTCAAGTGGCTGCGGGCCCAGGTTGTGGTGCTGGCGACAGGCGGCGGCGGACAGGTTTTTGCTCAAACGACCAATCCGTCGGTAAGTACCGGGGACGGGGTGGCAATTGCGTGGCGCGCCGGGGCGCTGCTGCGAGATTTAGAATTTGTGCAGTTTCACCCGACGGCGCTGAGCACTGCGGGCGCGCCTCGGTTTCTCCTTAGCGAAGCGGTGCGGGGAGAAGGAGCTCATTTAGTTGACAGTAAGGGATATCGCTTTGCTTTTGACTCTCACCCCAGCGGGGAACTCGCCCCTCGGGATGTTGTCAGCCGCGCTATTTTCCGCCACTTGCAGAAGACGGGAGAACCTCATGTTTGGCTGGATATGCGCCCGATTGCTGTCGATCGACTGCGCTACAGGTTTCCGAATATTATTCAAGTGTGCGCTGATTGGGGAATTGATATTTTTTCCGAACCGGTGCCGGTGACGCCCGCCGCCCATTACTGGATGGGAGGGATTGTGGCTGACAAGTTTAACCAAACTTCGATTCCGGGTTTGTACGCGGTGGGAGAAACTGCGAGCACGGGGGTACACGGCGCGAACCGGTTGGCGAGCAATTCGCTGCTGGAATGTCTGGTTTTTGGGGCGCAGATGGGACTTTTGCAGGTAGAAGGTGGAAAGCCCGAGGCATTCGCAGATGAGTTCGATGCAGGGGAAATCTTGGAAAAATCCATTTGTGCCAACGACATTGAGGCGATCGAAAAGTTGCGGGTCGAATTGCCGAATTTGGTGTGGCAGAGTGCGGGAATTTGCCGGGGACAGCGGGATTTGGAGAGTGCGATCGTCCAAGTTGACATTTGGCGGCAAGAATTTGCTTCGTTGGCTTTGAGTCAAACGCTTGATAATTTACGGCCCGGACAAATGATTGATTTTTCGCCTGCGGATGCCCAGAATAGCTCGATTTTGCGAAATTGGGGAGAAGTGGGCAATTTATTGGACATCGGCTACTTAATTCTCAAAAGCGCTGCGTTTCGCACGGAAAGCCGCGGCGGTCACTACCGAGTGGACTATCCCCTCACCGAGCCAGATTGGTGCAGGCATACTTTAATTAACCAATGCAATTGGTACAAATCTGGGCAAATAGAAAATTGAAAAATTGGGGTCAGCGCGTCCCCGTACCGTCACTTTTGGGGTTCCCGTTCGGGTCTGGTTCGTATTTTTTGGGATTATTTGGAACTCTAGATGTTGGTGCAACCGTCAAAACTGTGGAGGTCGATGGCGTTCCGCCCCGCAAGCTACGGTCTTTTGTTAAGTTGGTGGTTGAGTTGGTTGCAAGTCGAGCCGCGTTTGCGGTGCCGACTGTATTCAGTTGCAGGCAGGCAGCCAGGGTTGCCGTTGTTGTAAGCTGAATCAAAGTACGCATAGTATTCACAGCCTTATTCAAATCACCGTAGTAGATGCACATCCTTACCAGCTATTATATCGATCAATTTCCGTACTTCCACTGATATCTTTATATTTCCTTTAATTAACTTTCCTCAGTTTACGTAAACTCTTTTAAGTCAAGGCTTTTCGGCGATTTTAATTTAGTCTCCGGTCTCAGGTTTTGATTTATTAATATTTTGTAACATTTAGATGAGACGGCAATTTGCTCTCATAAATTTTAGATTTTTGTAAGTCTATCTAATGACAGATGACAGACGATCTAATTTTATAATATAGAGTTTTAAATTTTAGATTTTAATACTTCGGACATTTTTTTGAACGGTTTCAAAAAGCTTACAGGGCTTACGGTTTCTGGAGCGAGCTATTTTTTCAAAGTTTGGTGTACGCGGGACGCCTGAAAAGAATATCGCCCGGACGGCTGAATTAAGGTTTGAGGTATAAAAATTGCTCAAATTTTGTCCGAAGTATTGAGATTTTAGATTAAAGAATTGAAGAATTGGGAATAACTTATAAAGCTCGCGGTTTGGAGCTTACCTACAGTTGCATTATTTTTAAACTGGTATTAATTAAAAAAATTGATATTGATTTTTTCCGCCTTCCTTAGCACGATACATGGCAGCATCAGCATTCTTGACTAAAATCTCTGGATCTTGACCGTCAATGGGATACAAACTAATGCCAATACTTGTAGTAACAGAAACTGTATGTTCTTCTAAAAAAAAAGGCTGCATGATGGCATCGCAAATTTTTTCAGCCACTTTCGCAGCTTCCTCGCGACCGGGAATTGCGGGCAGAATGACTGTGAATTCGTCACCTCCCAACCGCGAGATAGTATCGCTGCCGCGCAAGGATTTTTTGAGCCGACTGGCAACTGTTTTTAAGAGCAAATCGCCCACATTGTGTCCGAGAGTGTCGTTGATTGACTTAAATCCATCTAAATCTAAAAACAGTAAAGCTACCAATTCCTGATTGCTGGATGCTTTTTCGAGAGACTGATCCAAGCATTCGTAAAACATTTTGCGGTTGGCCAAACCAGTGAGAGCATCGTGATCGGCTTGGTGGCTGAGTTCAGCATTTTTTTGTTCTAGGGCATTTTCCCGGAGTTGACGCTCGGTAATATCTCTGATCGCTCCGACTAAAAATAGGTTGCCTGCAGCATCTTTATGCAGGGATCTTTTAGTCGCAATCAGATGCGTAATTCCGTGAGCGTCAGTAAAATATTCTTCATTTTCTCGCGGCTGGTGAGTTTGCAATACTAATTCGTCTTCCTGCCAAAATATATCGGCTTCGGCTTGGGGAAATAAATCGTAATCTGTGCGGCAGGTTAAAATTTCTAAAGGATAGCCGATAAACCGACAATATGCCTGATTCAAAACAACGCAGCGGTGATTTCGATCTTTGACAAAAATCGGGTCGGGAATTGTATCGATTAGCGATTGTAAAAATTCTTTAGAGCGTTTTAATTCTTCTTGCAAGTGAGCTAGATAACCCACAACTGCGGCGCCAGAACCCAAAAGACTGAGGATTGGAGGAATTAACGGCAGCCACCAACCGGCTAAAAATGCTAAGTATAAACTGGCACTCAGACCGAGACAGATACTTGACAAACAGCAAGCCGATCGACCGAGCGATCGCAACTTCCAGCTCACACTTGCTCCCGCCCAAGACCACAATAAAATCCACAGCAACTCCGCAGCCTCTGGCCAGACATTGATACCCCCCCGCCCGTCAAGGGCAGCACTTAAAATTTGGTTCAAGAAATGAGCCTGAAGTTCGACTCCCGGTACTTGCTCGGGAGGACCAAACAAACCGGAACTGTAAGCATTTTGGTAAAAGTCTTTGAGGCTGGGGGCATTTGAGCCGATCAAGACAGCGCGCGATCGCACAAAATCAGCAGGTACTTTGCCAGAAAGCACGTCGCTCATCGATGCAGTGCGAAAACTGCCTCGCGGGCCGCGCAGGTTGGTCAAAATTTGATAGCCGCGGCTGTCCGATCGAACGTAAGCACCGTCATTCGGTTGAAAAGGCCGAAAAACCCCCTTGCCTAACTGCAAGTATTTAGGATTGGCTTTTGCTGGTTCAGGGGAAATTTTTTCGCTTTCGAGGTAAAGCAAAGCCAGTCTGAGAGCGAAGCTTTGATGAGTTTTGCCGTCTCCTGGCCAACCGTAGAGCACAGTTCGGCGCACTTTTGAGTCAGCGTCGATGACAACGTTGTTGAAACCGATTCGATCGAGCTTGTCAAGTACCGGAGGTGGCCGAACTCCGAACCTGGTTTCGTCTGGCATCAACTCAATGCCGATTAAGTTGGGAATAGTTTGAAAAGTTTTGAGCAATTCGGCGTTACCCGGTTGAGTTGGCAAATCTCGGTAAACGTCGAGGCCGATCGCCCGCGGCTTGCCAGCGTGCAATTTTTGCAGCAACTGGGCCAATACAGCATCCGAAATTGGGTAGCCGTATTTTTGCAAGTCAGCTTCCTTAATTTCTACAATGACGATGCGCGAGTCAATTGGTTCGGCCGGCCGCCAGCGCACAAAGTGGTCGAAAGCAGCCCATTCCCACACCTGCAAAAATCCAAACCAGCGCATTACAATCACCGTACCGGCAACTGCACTCGCAGTAATCAATACTCGGCGTTCTCGATCGAGCCATTTTTTGAGAGTTTTTAGCATATTTTGGGGATTTTTGCCTCGCCCTTTGAGCATCTAAGCTACTACTACATATAGCTTTTACATCTCCGGGGCGATCTGCTCAGTCGATTTGAGATTTTAGAATATCCACTTTTTTGGTTTATCGGTGCGGGCGAGTCGATTTGAGATTTGAGATTTTTAGATTTTTCGGTGCGATCGGGCTGCAACAGCAGAAACCGGGTTTCTCAACCAAATTATGTCATTTCAACAATGAGTCTGGAAGCAGAAATCCGGTTTCTTGAGTTTTTGTGTATAGCAGAAGGAAGAAGGCCCTTCAACTCCCTTCGGCTCCGCGATCGGGCAAGTCGCGAGCGGGTAAAAAGAAAGAAGTTGTTGCGATCGACCGAAATGGTTTCAGCAATTAAGAACCTTCTCAACATCTGGTGCGGTTGCGATAGAGGTTCTTGGGTAGATGAGGTACATAATCAAACTTAAAAAGCTTCGCAACACTGGTTTCGGCGTATTAGATTTTTGCGATCGCCACTATATACCTAGTTATGATATCAATTCCGGTTACACCGTCCGTGATTGTTGACTGTTGACTGTTGACTGTTGACTGTTGACTGTTAACTGTTAACTGTTGACTGTTAACTGTTGACTGTTAACTGTTAAAAATCTCAAATCTCAAATCGGTTGACTGTTGACTGTTGACTGTTAAAAATCTCAAATCTCAAATCTCAAATCTCAAATCGGTTGACTGTTGACTCGATTTTATGATTCCGATGCAACCGGAAACGATATGACTAATTTTTTATTGATTATAGGTGCAAGATTTTAGATTAATTTCGCAGCACGAAACCACTATCAACTAAGCTAATAATCGGGTTTTTTTCTGGCAATCAACCTAAAATCTGCGATCTATAATTTCTAAATTTTCTATCAGTTTTGAAAGTTTCGCGGGCCGGTGTAACCCGAGAACTCAGCGAGTTTCTCCAAAGATTGCGTTCCCGAATAAAACTGACCTTTAATCTCCCAAGTCGGGAAACCTTTAACATTCGCAGCAGCAGCTTGGCAAATTTCAGCGCGGGAATTTTGCCCCCTGGGATCGCATTCAAAATAATCAATTATTTTGGCGGCTTCTTGGCCGAACAGCATTTTTTGGTCGTGGCAGTGGGGACACCAGTAAGCACCGTACTCTTTAGCGCCGATTTGTCGGAGGTGGCGGGCCAAAGCAAGTTGTGCCGGCCCGGAGGTTGTAGTGACCGCAGGGGGTACAATTCCGGGGGTAGAGACAGAAGCAGCAGGCGATCGCACGCTGTTGTAGAGTCCCAAAGCGCCGATCGAACTCACCATTGCCACCAAAATGCCTGTAAACACCAACTGTCCGATATCTTCCCACTCGCGCCCGACTAGCACCAGCACAAACAGCGACAGCGAAAATAAGGCAGAAGTGATGCAGTAAATGCACAGTTCCTGAATTTCAAAAGCCATCAAATACATCAAATAGCTGCTGAAAATTACCATCGCAGCGGTGATGATAAATAGCGCTTGCCAAGTTTTGTTTTCTAGTTGAGAGTGCAGTCCTTTCTTGGTGTCGGGATTTACAGCTTTGGGAGCGAATGCCAGGATTGCTATGCTCAGATAAGCCAGACAGCCTAACAAACTTAAAGGCACTGTGCCGCTTACTGTCGCGTAGGGACTGTTGAGAACTTTGTCGCAGCCGCTGGTGGGACAAATGACTGAGCCTGTCGTGAATTTAGCGATCGTCAGATAGGCCGTTTCTACGACGCCGATGGCTGCGATCGCTGCCATCACAGTCCTAGACCAGCGATGAATCCAAGGGGTTGAACGTCGGCGAATCATTTTTTGATTTGGTAATTTGGGAATTGGGAATTGTTGACTGATGACTGTTGACTGTTGACTGATGACTGTTGACTGCTGCCAACTGACTACTGCCAACAGTCAACAATTCCCATTTTACGTTTTACTTGTGACTTTGCCCGGTTCCGGTGTTGGCCCTCTTAAGCCATTAGCGTCTCTGTTTTCCTGTTCGCGTTTCTGTGACAAGCTGCGACGGGTGGCTTCTACAAACTGACTGACACGGATCGGATCGATCGGCTGCTCGATGCGGCCGTTTCGCTTCAGGGAGCTCGATACAATAACACCGTCAGCGGCCTGCATAAGGGTGGAAATGTTTTCCCACGAGGCGCCGCTGCCGATGAAAACTGGAATTCCCAGCGCTGCTGCACTCGCGAGTTCTAAGTCTTCGAGATTGGGAGGGCTGCCGGTTGTCCAGCCAGAAAGGATCACGGCATCGGCTAAAGCGCGCCCGATCGTCTCTTGGACGGCTGTGGTCAAGTTGGGGCTGCCTAGGGGTCGCCCGTGCTTGACTAACACGTCTGCTAATATTTTGACATCGCTGCCCAATTCCCGGCGGTAGCGCAGTAGCTGGTGAGCTTGGCCTTCAATTAAGCCTTGATCTGTAGCCATGATCCCGTTGAGGACGTTGACGCGGATGAATTGAGCTCCCGTGCAGGAGGCGATGGCGATCGCGCTGTGGGCGTCGTTTCGCAGCACGTTAACGCCGATCGGCAGCGTCACCAGATTTGTTAGCCTCTCGACTATCAGAGTCATCGCACTTACCACAGCCGGATCTACGCTGTCTTTGGCAAAGGGAGCGTCGAAAAAGTTCTCGACTATGATACCGTTTGCGCCGCCAGAAGCCAGCGCTGTAGCCTCTTGCTCGGCTCTTCCGATAATAGCTTTGAGGTTCCCACCCCAGCGGGGAGAAGTTGGCAAAGGCTGTAAATGTACGACACCGATTATGGGATTCGGCGTTTTGAATATTTGTTTTAAGTCCACGGGTTTCCTGAAACCACCAAGTTCACTGACGGCTGACGGCGGATTTTGACGGTATATTCTAGAATTCTATATCCACGGGGGCGATTCGGATGAGTCAATCGCGCGGCAAAGTTGCTAAAACCCCGAATTCAGCAGCAGTTTTTCGTTTTCGATCGAGGTTAATTGTTGAAAGTTGTTCTCATAATTTTGGCTGTCACCGCAGGATTGTGGGCAGCAATCGAAGTGCTGCTGCGGGTGCTGCTGGGTTTTGGCAATCCCTTGATTTACATTGCCGATCCCGAGTGCGGCTATTTGTTGGCGCCAAACCAGAGGGTGCGCCGCTTGAGCAACCGGATTGAGATTAACGAGTATTCGATGCGTACCGGAGCGATCGACCCCCTCCCTAATCCCTCAACTCTGCGCGTCTTGCTGTTGGGAGATTCTGTCGCCAACGGCGGTTGGTGGACACATCAGACAGATACCATCTCCGAAATTCTGGCTCGGCAGTTGAGGCTGCAAGTACAGAATCTGGCGAGCGATGCACAATTAGCTTCAAAAGTCAACTATTCAGATTTTGAAGTTCTCAACGCCTCAGCCAATTCTTGGGGGCCGAGGAATCAACTTGCTTACGCCAAGCGGTTCGGTGTTTTTGGGGCAAAGGCTTTGGTGTTGCTGCTCAATACGGACGATTTTTTTGCATCCGCTCCCTGTGGGGAGGTTGTGGGGCGCGATCGATCTTACCCGGATCGCAAACCCCGATCGGCCACACTAGAGTTATTGAGCCGCTACCTGTTACCTGCGCCGACTCGCCAATTAGCAGCACCCGGAGCCGAAAGCCCAGATGTAGTCGGCTGCAACTTAGAAGCTATTCGCCAAATCCAGAAAATAGCTAGATCCGCCAACATCCCGTTTTTGCTTGCGGTGACGCCCAAGCTGGGCGAATTCGGCGACCTGGGCCCTCGCGACTGGGAAGTCAAGGCTAGAGAGCGTCTCGCCGAACTCGTGGAAACAGAGAAAATTACTTACATAGATTTTCTTCCCATTTTCAATTGTGCGGCGCAAATTCCAAGTTTGTATCGAGACAGCATTCACCTGAGCCCTCAAGGAAATCAGCTAGTTACCAAAATCATCAGCCGTCAAATAGTCGCTCTTTTTTGGCATAAATCGTGATTTCACCCAAAGACAGATAGTTGCCCCCGACTTAGGTTGTGGAGAGCAAAAAAATTTAAACCTTAGTTCAAGCCCCCAGATGAATCTGTGGAGTCAATCTAAAATCTAAAATCCTTTGACTGAGGGCTCACCGGACATCTCACGCCGAAGTCTCAAATCTCAAATCGACTGATATCGAATCCGGTTGCGCGGGAACAGTTACCCTTTTCAACGAACAACAAACCCAAACTGTAGGAGCACCCGGAAACGACATGATTTGTCTCGATTTAGCTAACTTGCAAAGTAGACTCTAGCTCTTTCGGATACCAAGCTTGACCGTCGAGAGCCATTTGCTCGATCGAACTCGCAAGCCGCAGAGCTTTGAGAGCTTGTTCTCCTCCCACAGAAGGCTGATTTCCACCCCGCACGCAATTAATAAAATGCTCCAATTCTGCGTGGAGCGGTTCAATATTGCTGGTGTAAACTTTCTCGATCAACCCATCTTGACGGTAAAGCACCTGACCGTAATCCGTCACGTAATTGGCGGTTGTTTGCCGGTGAATCAAGATTTCGTTGTTGAGAAAATCTGCCTCTGTCAGAGAATTCTTGCAGTGAGCCGCGATTGAACGGAGTTTGCGGTGCGTCACCTTACTGGCAGTCAGGGTGGCGACAATGCCGTTAGCAAAGTTCAGCGTCGCTGTCACGTAGTCTAAATAACCTGAATCTGAGGCCCTGCTGCCGCTGGCCGTCAGCTTCACCACTTGCGAATCTGCCAATTCCAGGAGCAAGTCGATGTCGTGGATCATTAAATCCAAAACTACCGATACGTCGTTGGCCCGCTGGGAATAGGGACTCATCCGGTGAGCTTCCAATGCCAGCAACTCTTCAGTCTTCAGCACTTTGCCGAGTTCCTGAAAAGCTGGATTGAAGCGCTCGATGTGACCCACTTGCAAAATCCGGTGGGCCTCAGCAGCCGCATTCACCAAAGATTCGGCTTCGGCAATGCTAGCCGCGATCGGCTTTTCAATTAAAACGTGAACTCCCGCTTGGAGACAAGACATCCCCACAGCGTGGTGCAGGCGAGTTGGAACGGCGACGCAAACTGCATCTACGTGGGCGAGCAAATCCCGGTAGTCTTCAAAGAAGCGAACCCGGTATTTGCTTGCTACATCAATTCCCCGCTCTACATTTATGTCTGCAACACCCACGAGCTCGATATCTTTCAGCAAGCTCAGAACTCGCGTGTGGTGCTGGCCCATATTGCCAACCCCAATCACCCCAATGCGGAGGGGTTCGGGTTGACTTCGCTGGGCGAAAACGTTTGCGTATCCCAATGACATCCTATCTAGCACTCCTGGATTCTCCTCCACCACAGGAATCAAGCCCGTTGGCTTCCCTAAGCTACTCACAGCCATCCAGATAGTACCACAGTCAAACTATTTGTGAAGAATTTCTAAGAGAAGGCAGACGGCAGACGGCAGACGGCAGACGGCAGAAAACAGACGGCAGACGGTAAAATTTCTAGGAATTACGTATTGACAAGAAATTCCATTTATGATACCAGAATTAGGTGATTAATGTCGATCGCCTCAAAATTGCCAGATGAAGGAAGCAATCTTAAAATTCAAAACTTGTCTCCTACCTTCTACCTTCGGAAGATATTCGAGTTGCAAAATTTTGCGATCGATTGGGAGAGAGAGCCCGGGCTTTCAAAATCGCTGCCACCAAAAACGCATAGGACAAAACTCCCACCACAGCCAGTAAAAGTACGCTAGCGGCTCCCGACGCATTCCACAAAGCGTGAAGGGCGGAAGCGCTGAAATAGCCTACGCCCAAAATTTGCCATCGCTTCCTGGGTTTGAGGGCGCTCAAACCGATAAAATATCCCAAATAGCCGCTGTAAGCCATGTGTCCTGCAGCGACACCCAAAATTCGGGGAATTAGCAACTGCAACCCTACTAATTCTCCGACTTCTGCCCCTGCTTGCAGGGTGACATTTTGGATAACATTGGGAACGTACTGCCCCAGAGTTTCTAACAGTGTAAAGCCCACTGCGGAGGCACTTCCTAACAGAATTCCGTCTAAAGGTTCCCAAACGCCGATGCGATCGCGCCACGGATTTCGCAGCCAATTTCCCAGCAGCATCGCTCCCAAAACGGGCAGGGCTTTCAGCAATTCTTCCATCAGACCCGCCCCGAAAAACATTCGGATTAAAAAAGGCAAAAAACTAATTTCCTCGCCTTCTGATGGCAGGCGGCCGGGCAAAATTTCTCTAAATACTAATATAAATCCAATTAATAAGGGGCTTCGCAAGATCAGGACTGTAGCTAAAGCCGAACCAAGCAATACCCACCAAGGTTTGTGTTTGCCACACAGTTGATATATAAAGTAGTAAGCCGCACCGGCGATGTAAGCTGACAGCAGCAAGTTGAATGCTGCAGAATTTCCCACGGCGACAAACATGGACACCACAAAAATGACTGTGGCAATACCTGGATATAAGTAAGCTTTTTGGCTTAATTGTTTGCCCGTCGAAGCGATCGGGAATAATTGAGTTAAAGTGAGAGTGTCTTTTTCACTAGCTGCAAAATTGCCGATTTTTGCTGCGGGGAATTCGGGTTTATTTTGGGGAGGGGTTACGGGAGATTCAAAGATGAATTCAGGGCCGTCAAGGCCGAGACTGATGCGATCGCCTGTTTCTAAAATTTGGCAGCCTAGCAGCTTTTTCCCGTTGATATAAGTTCCGTTAGCGCTGTTGAGGTCGCAAATTTCCCATCTCGTCAAAGTACCCTGAGTCAGGGGACGGACTGCGGCATGGCGGCGGGAAACCATGCCGTGGGCGATCGACTCTAAAGTTATTTGACAATTTCGATCGCGTCCGATCGCCACTTCCCCATCTTCAGAAAGTTGGTACTTGGACGCTGGCGCTCCCGCAGCGCCTTGGGCTGGCACTTGTTGCAAAAATCCTATTTCATTAGTCATGAGTTATTAGTCATT
Organism: Microcoleus sp. N3A4; assembly: GCF_036701805.1. Classification (NCBI taxonomy): domain Bacteria; kingdom Bacillati; phylum Cyanobacteriota; class Cyanophyceae; order Oscillatoriales; family Microcoleaceae; genus Microcoleus; species Microcoleus sp. N3A4. The sequence continues at coordinate 102,659 of NZ_JAUBRJ010000006.1, read as the reverse complement.
GGTCATCAGTCATGAGTCATTGGTCAATAGCTCGCGAGCTATTAGCTGATGTTATTTATCCGCAATTTTGAGGCCACAGTTATTGGTTGTTAGCTGCTGACTAATGACTAATAACTGCTGACTAATAACTGCTGACTAATGACTAATGACTAATGACTCTGCTTATAGATTTGCTCTGGCATCCTGAACGGCTGCATAGAAAAATATGCCTGTTAGCGGTACGCTCAGGGCGAGGATGATGCCGGTGACTAAATTGCCGAGTTGAGCTTCTCCCGAGGATAGCTCAAAGATGGAGCCGACTGCCGCGATCGCAGCGATGCACGAAAGAGCCAAGAGTAAACTACTTTTAGGAGTTCCTGCCATCATACTGATTTTACTGCCTTTGGCGAAAATTTGTGTTTGACTAATTCTTCAGTTAGTGCCAGTTTGTTTTCTACTCTGTCTACAAACAGCACTCCGTTGAGGTGATCCATTTCGTGCTGAATTGCCCTTGACAGTAACTCTGTCGCTGTCAGGGTTTGCGGGCGGCCGTATTCGTCGCGATAGGACACTTCAATGACTTCTGGACGTTTGACCTCTAAATAGACTCCCGGAATGCTCAAACACCCTTCTTGCAGGATGCAGATATCGCTGCTGCTACTTTTGATGGTAGGGTTGATCAAAACCATTGGGGGTGTTGCGGGGTTTTCCGGGTCGCAGTCGAGCACGATTACTTGTTTGTGGACTCCGACTTGGGGGGCAGCCAAACCAATGCCGTCGGCACTGTACATGGTTTGCAGCATTTCTCGGACTAGCTGCCGAATTTCTGCATCGACGCTTTTGACGCGCTTCGCTGGCTGCCGCAGGACGCGATCGCCTAATGTGTGTATTGTTAGGGGCGGTTTTTCTAACTTTTTCTTTTCAACCAAAACCTGAGCCGTCATAAAACCTCGCGGGATGTTTGGAAACCCCCAACGAAAGCTGTTGGGGGATGAAATTGGAACCAATACTATTATTTCCAATCTTAATATAGTTTTAAGTAGCCATGACTGGAAACGCACCAAACCAACGGCCGGTTATTTCTCTGGGACTTTCGCCTGTTTTAGTGGCGGTAGATATCGCGGCGGCGATCGCGATTTTGCTCGCTGTTGTGCCGATCGTACAGTTTTGGACGGTTTTGCCCGATCGAATTCCGATTCATTTCGGCTTGGGGGGGCTGGCTGATGTTTGGGGCGACAAGGTGACAATATGGATGATGCCGGCGGTTGCTACAATTATTTTTGTGGTTTTAACTGCGGTATCGCGCTATCCGCATACTTTTAACTATCCGGTACGGATTACTGAGGAAAATGCGCGCCGACAATATCTGTTGGCGCGAGGCCTTTTGGCTTGGCTGAAGGCGGAGATTTGTTGGCTGTTTGCCTTTGTGGTGCGGCAGCAAATTCTTGTGGCTTTGGGCAATGCTCCAAGGTTGAGTGTGGAGTTGGTTTTGGGGATAATTGTTTTGATATTTGTGACGGTTGGCGTGTATTTGCTCAAGGCTTATTTGGCTCGCTAGATGTATGGTAAAAAACTTACATCGACCCAAAAACAAAGTTTTGTGGTATGAAAATTTTTCACCGCCGATGATATTATGTCCCCTCGAACAAATCAAAGAAAATTCGTTTGTAGTGAGGATTAGTCCTCAAAGTTTATGAGGACTCAAGTCCTCAGTACAAACATTTTTGATGGCGGGTAATTGATTGCATATGATAGGAATCACAGGCGAGAGGTTTGTACTACGGTAAACGCCGATCGACTAACCCATCAGATATGTTTGCTGATTGTTCATCGGCAATACTCGCAACCGTCGATTTTTTAAATCTGGTTCTAAGCCTAGTTCTTCCATTGGAATCACGCCCAGCAAAACAGCGGAAACGCCTTCGGGCAATTCTAAACAATCAAATCTGCCTTCTCTCCCCTCTACAATAATTTGAGCGTCGGCAAAAATTCGACCCTTTTTTATGCCCGCTGATGTTTCTACATCTCTTTCTCCTACTTGTATTAAGCCTAACTGCCTAATAATGCGAGCTGGCAAGGACAGCAGAGTTGCTCCCGTATCGACAACAACGTTATCGAGGGAAACAGAGCGGACTTCCTCAGCAGAAATAAATCCCCGTTCAGCCATAACTCGATCGATGCGATTCGTGACGGCGATTGTTGTGAGAACTTGACCCATTTGTTTGCTTTGAAGATTGGGGAGTACGAGTGTCATAATTATGTTACCTATTTGAGTGCATTTTATGGTACATTTTCGATCTATTTCGTCCGGTCGAATATTAAACCATCAGATATGTTTGTTCTTCATTCATCGGCAATACTCGCAGCCGTTGATTTTTAAAATCTGGTTCTAAGCCTAGCCTTTCCATCGGAATCACGCCCAGCAAAACCGCATCAACTCCTTCGGGCATTTCCAGGCAGTCAAACACTGCTTGTCGCCCTTCAACTTCAAGCATAATATCTTGAAAAATCCGCCCTTTCCTCACCCCCGCAGCAGTTTCTACATTGGTTTCTCCAAGTTGGCTCAAACCTAACTGGCTGATAATGGAAGCTGGTAAGGCAAGCAGAGTGGCTCCGGTATCTACTAAAACTTTATCGAGAGTTAATGAACGAATTTCACCCGCAGGAATGAACCCACGCTCAGCTAGGACTTGATCGATGCGATTCGTTACGGTGATTTTTGTAAGAACTTGACCCATTTGTTTGCCTTGCAGATTGGGCAGCACGAGTGTCATATTATGTTACCTTTTTGAGTGCAATTGGTGGATTTTTCTATTTTAATGCTATCTAGAATTGTCCGGGGTTGGTTAAAATTGTGTTTAGTGACCAGCCACAGTTAGAATTTGCCTCAACGCATGACACCAGAACCAAACTCTTCTCAACCCAATCCTCCTGAGTCGAACGTGACTGTACAAAGTCTTAACGGTGCGAACCCTACTGTGCCACCTGAACCAGCGACAATCGTCGCTACTGCTAAACCGGAAAAACCGCTGCCGCCAACGCCTCCAACTCGCAAGGTTTTATTGTCGCCTCCGCCTGCACAAACGACTCCTGAGAAGTCGGGGTCGGTGCTGACTCTGGGGTCGATCGTAGTGATGATTTTTGGACTGGCCAATGACAATATTTGGCTGGGCTTAATTGGTGCCATCGGTGCGATCGGGATATCGCTGCGGCTGATGTGGCCGAGTTGGGGCAAAATCTGGGCGCAGGTAATCCCGCCGACTTGGCGCACCCTGATCGTCTCCTGCTTCGGGCTTTTAGCTGGGATTGTTGGCTTGCTGATGCTCAGCGGTACTAATACTGAACCGGGAAGCCGCAACATTCAAATCAACTGGGACGCCATCGGCGCTCTCGGCGAGTTGATCGGCGCTTTGGGCCAAATTTTGATCGCAATTTTGGGCGTTTACGTGGCTTGGCGGCAGTACGTGATCTCGAAAGATTTGACGATTCAACAAAATCGAATTACGCAGCAGCAAACGATCGATGCTTATTTTCAAGGGGTTTCCGATTTAGCCCTTGACGAACAAGGGTTTTTGGAAGACTGGCCGCAGGAAAGGGCGATCGCCGAAGGCCGCACCGCTGCGATTATGAGCAGTGTAGATGCTGAAGGTAAAGCTAAAATTCTCCGGTTTTTGTCGCAGTCGAGATTGGTGACTCCTCTGAAGCGCGATCGGCTTTTAGGCCGCCCCATCCTTGACGGCGACGGCGGCTACGCTGAAGACAGAGAGCACGGCATCCGCGTCATCGATTTAAACGTCATGTTAGCTGGTGCTGACCTCGCCAGCACCGACTTGCGGTGGACGGAATTGAGCGAAGCCAACCTTGTCCGGGCAAATCTCAGCAAGTCCGATTTAGTGAAAGCCAACCTCTCGCGCGCTGTCTTGTACGACGCTAATCTCGCTCGCGCCGACATGAAAGCCGCCATATTATTTTACGGCTCGGCAGAAACTGCCTCTCCCCGCAGCCGTACCGAATTTCCCAACTATCAAACTGGCGAATATACCGGCGCCGTGATTGAACGCGCTGATTTCACCGCTGTCAAGCGGCTGTCGGAGGAGCAACGCTATTACTGTTGCGCTTGGTGCGGCTCGAAGTCGAGAGATACTATTCCCGGCGGGTGCGAAGGCATTCCCAATAAAATCGGACGTTAAAATTAGTAGGATTGCTGTACTTACGTATATATTTTGGAGGGCTGTACTTGAGTTTTAAATCAATAGTCTTGCGCTGTTTTAGCCATGACAAATACTGATTTACAGCTAGAATCAAGTCCGCCCAGGGCGTGGAACCAAAAGCAGGGATGGATGAATTTTTGTCGCTGCTATGTGGTTTTTGAGCCGGTCGATAATTGCGATCGGGATGCAGATAATTGATCCTTTAGTCTGCCATAACCCTTGAGTACGATCGAACTAAACCCAGCTAGCCGTTGAGCTTGAGCCATATTTTGAAAACCATAGTTTCGGTATTTATTGTCCGACACGCCAGCCACGCTTTTCGGCGGCCGATGGTACGCCAGCCCGGTCGAATCGCGCCAACGGTCGCCTTCTTTGAGCTAGCTGGGCACAAGGTCGATCGCACTCCTGAGCGAGCTAGGTGGTTATGGCGCACCTTACCGATATTGTAGATTTTAGATGAGGGATTTGAAATTTATAGGACTTGTGCAAAAACTGGAAAAGTGAACCCTTGAAATTACGGAGATCCGGCTGGCAATGGCCGAGTTTTCTCATTAATGCACAAGTCCTGCTTTTCTGCGTCTAAAGAAACTTTGTTTTATTTACGTTTCGAGTCAGAAACATCAGCAATCAAATCGTCTTTATCAACTTTCGGAACAAAATCAGGGCGTTCTTTGGATTCCCAACCGGGGGGACGCTTGGAGTTGTACCAGGCGATCGAGCCGATCGTAACTGCGGCAACAAAGCCAACACCAAGAACTGCTATTGGAGCGGTCAAGCTGACACTTGATTCCGGCACTGGCTGCTGCATCAGCAGATCGATCGTTACTCGCTTGATGGGTGCAACAAGAACTGCCATGAGAGCGGTCAAGCTGATATCTATCATTAGGCTAAATCCTTATCTACTCTACTTTTACATTATCTTAAGTGCTAATGCCGTTTTGTTGATATATCTGAAGACAGAAAAAGTGACAGAATTGCCGCCATAATGGTTAGAGGTTGAAAATAGGAGAGCTGATTTTATGCCGTTGGGGACAATAGCATTGCTGTTGGCTGCTAGTTTCAGCCTGGGTGCTTTACCGCTAACGGGATGGGCGGTGCGAGTCTTTACCCGCCGAGATTTGAGGGCGCTGGGTACGGGGAATGTTGGGGTGTCGGCAGCTTTCATTCACGGGGGGAAATTAGCGGGAATTGCTGCGGTGTTGGCGGAAATTGTCAGGGGAATTACTCCGGTTTTGGCGGGGCGATTTTGCTTCCCGGATGCACCTGCGATCGCGATCGCGCTGTTAATTCCGCTAGTTGCGGGCAGATATGCGATCGCCCGAGGTGGAGGCGTGACCAACGCTGTTTGGGGTCTTTTGGTATTTTCGCCGCCGGTGGCTGTTTCATCGGGCATTTGGGGGCTGCTGGTGTGGGGTTTGGCACAGCGCTGGTGTGGTGAGGGCGATCGGGCGAGACTCTTTGCTTCCCGTTGCGGGTGTCTGTGCACGCCAATCTGGGTTTGGGTGTGGCGACAATCTTTGCCCGAATTTTTAGCAGCAGCAGGATTAGCCTTTTTACTCTTCACAATTAGTCTTCGTCAGGGTGATGATATGGCTTTATCTAAATCAGAGCAATTGTTTTCTCTTGATGACTCGCTAGATGCTGCAATCTGTGGGGATAAAGCTGCTAAATTGTCTCAACTGAAACGAGCAAATTTTAACGTACCTTCCGGTTGGATATTATCACAAGAAGCGGGCATCGGGCATCGGGCATCGGGCATCGGGCATCGAGGAAATAGTGATGAATTGTCAAGTCTTGATGCTTTAATCCCAAAGATAAAATCTAAAATTCGCGATCGCATAATAGTTCGCTCTTCTGCTGCGGGAGAAGACGGCGATATTAGTTCCGCGGCTGGACAATATCAAACAATAGGGCCTGTTTCCACTGAAACAGAATTAATCGATGCCATTAATCGCTGTCGCGAGTCTTATTGGACTTCCGAAGCAGTTGCTTACCGCCGCCAGCGACAACTTCCAGATACCCAAATGGCTGTATTGATTCAACCTTACATTAACAGCAAAATTGCGGGAGTCATGTTCAGCCGCAATCCTTTAGATGGCGGTTCCCAGATTATTATAGAAGCTTTGCCTGGAGGTGCTGAATCTGTTGTCGGCGGACAAGTTACTCCGGTTCATTTAGAAATAGATTTTACTGCAACTGAAATTTTAGAAAAAAGATTAATCGAACTAGAAATAAATTCAATATTTGACAAGGTAATTATAGCAGAATTAGTAAAACAAGCGCAAGCAATCGAAGCATTTTTCCACGGAATTCCGCAGGATATTGAGTGGAGTTGGGACGGTGAAAAAGTTTGGATTTTGCAAAGCCGCCCGATTACAAATTTACAGCCGTTTTGGACGCGCACTATTGCAGCCGAAGTGATTCCCGGTGCAATCCGCCCCCTAACTTGGTCGATTAACCGGCCGCTGACTTGCGGGGTTTGGGGAGAAATTTTCAAGGTGGTTTTGGGCGATCGCGCCAGCCATTTAAACTTTAACGAAACTGCTACTTTGCTGGGTTCTCACGCCTATTTTAATGCGACTTTGTTGGGTGAAATTTTTCGGATGATGGGATTGCCGGAGCAGGGTTTGGAATTTTTACTCAGAGGGCAAAAGATGGGCAAGCCGCCTTTGGGGAAGATTTTGCCTTCTTTGCCCGGTTTGTGGCGTCTGGTGCAGCGGGAGAGGGCGCTGAATGCAGAATTTAAGGGCGATCGTACTTCTATTTTCCTCCCCGCACTGCAAAGTCTGGAGAAGGAAGGCACGACACGGATTTTGACACGGATACACGGATTAATTATTGAGGATGAGTCAAAAGGAATATTAATGCCCAATGCCCAATTCCCAATGCCCAATTCCCAATCCCTAATTCCCAATGCCCAATGCCCAATGCCCAATTATCAATATTTAACGGAATTGTTGGAGAGAGCGGAGCAAATTCAGGAGTGGCTAAAACCGATTACTTACTACAATATATTAGGGCCGATCGGGCTGGCTATTCGCAAAGCAATTTTTCGCGTTTCCGATGAATGGCTGGACAATGACAGCGCTCCTGAAATTGCTTCTGTGCGAGCTTTGCAGCAGTTGGCTCATAAATTGTGGCAAGCTGCTGTTTCGCAGCCTGACGAAACTGTTTCAGTCGCACATTTAGCACAGACATTTGCGGAAACTCCGGCTTTACAAGCTGATTTTGAAAAGTGGCTTGATATTTACGGATATTTGAGCGAAGTGGGAACCGATATCGCTGTTCCTACTTGGCGAGAACAGCCGGAAATTTACCAAAAACTGCTAATAACTATGGCTCAAAAAGCCGAAAATAACTTAGTTGAAAAGCGGAAATTAGGCTTGACTTTTGGGCAGAAGTGGCGGCTAGATAAATGTCAGGCAAGAGCGATCGTCAAAAACGAGATTAGCGAAATTTACGCGCGGTTGTTGGCTCACCTGCGCTGGACTTTTTTGGAGATAGAAGCTTGCGGATTGGCCATGCAGGTGTTTCAGGAAAGCGGGGATATTTTTTATCTGGAATTTGGGGAAATTCAGCAGTGGATTCGCAGCGGTGCAAGTGTTTCGTTTAAGGATACAATTAGGGAAAGGCGCGATCGCCTGGTAGCCGATCGCGATCGCCCGATTCCCGCTGTAGTCTACGGCAATTTGCTGCCAAATTCTCAGAAAAGGTCGATCGAACTTGGCACATTCGCAACTAATATCATCCAGGGAATTCCCGCAAGTATTGGCCGTGTCGAAGGCTTTGTCAAGATTTGCCGCACCGCGAGTACAGATTTAGGAGAAAATGCGATCGCAGTAGTTCCTTACACCGATGCAGGTTGGGCACCGCTGCTATTAGGAGCAACAGCAATTATCGCTGAAGTTGGCGGCCAACTATCTCACGGAGCAATAATCGCTCGCGAGTACAAAATTCCCGCAGTTATGAATATTTCTGAAGCTACCACTCGCTTGCGAGACGGTCAAAAAGTGCGAGTAGACGGGTATCTCGGCACTGTGGAATTGCTGGAATAATTAGGAACAGGCAAGATGCCTGTTCCACAAAGAGTTGATTTCTTGTGGAACAGGCATCTTGCCTGTTCCTAAAACGATTATTGAAATTAGTAACAGGCAAGATGCCTGTTCCACAAAGAGTTGATTTCTTGTGGAACAGGCATCTTGCCTGTTCCTAAAACGATTATTGAAAATGGTGCAACATCTCAACAATCTCGTAAACCCGCCCCCACCCCACAAAACAGCTTTCCTAAGCCTTTAAGAAATTCTGGACAACATAATTCCCCACATTTCTACCAGAACTCAAACCATCTACGTTAGCACTCATGAAATGAATGCCTCCGTAAAGGCGACTCATGCCCGCATTGTCGGCTGCTTCGCTAAAATTTTCAAAAGTTCGCAAACTATTGACAGACTTATCTCCCTTGTCCCCAAAGCCAAAATCCGAACCAAATACAGAGCTTATAACTGCATCTGCAGCACCGCTAAAGGTACTGTGCCCCGACGTGTACTCAGGAAATGGCGGAGTAATTAGCAGCGGAGTCCACAGGGGGTCGGCGGTGGTGTTCGGGTTGTTGTCTTTGTCAGCTTGGCGGATAGCTGTCACCGGCCGCCACGAGTTGTACTGGTACTTACCATCCCAGGAAACAATAGCTGCATCGGCCAGGGCAATATTTAACAGGGCGAACAAGCGGGCGTTATCTTCTAAGGATGTACCCGCTAGGCTGGCTGCATCTTCGGCGATTTGGTTCCAGTGGCCGGGCGGGGTGAACGTGCCTGCGCCATCTCCCCAGAATTTGGCGATCGCAGTTTGGTCTGGCGTGCGCGTCAGACTGTCGATTTTGCCGATTTCTTTGACGTAGTTCAATTCCTCGGCGTACTTGGCGCCCTCAAGGGCGGGCGGGCCCGACGTGCGAAACTGAGAACCGCTAGTCATAGCAAAGGGAGTAACGCCGGGCCACTGCGGCGCCAGCCCTACAGCAAAAGCGGGGGGAGTCGGCGTCCAAAGGCCGGGGTCGGTTGAGGGGGTGTACGGCACTTCTTTCGCGCTGCCGTCTGTACTCCGGGAACTGATAATTTGGTCGGCAACTTGCTGTCCGAGGACGATCCCGTCTTGTTTGGCTTTGCCGTCGGTAATTTTAGCTAAAGACGATGCGTATGCTTCGTTGAATGTGGCTGCTTGCGCTGGGTAGACGTTGACTAAGACGCGGTGGGCGGCTGCGGCGGTGGCAGCTTCTGCTGATGTACCTGCGGGTGGGTCTATTTCCACGAGGTAAGGGGTGTATTTTTTGCTGATGGAGTTAACAGCATCGTAAACGGCTGCGTGAACCATTGCCATGTTGCGGGAGGCGAGGGGAGGCGCGGTATTGCCTGTCCGCACTGCATTCAGCATGACTCCGTTCCAATCGAGAACGGGGTTTCCCGATAGGTGATTTGTGAAGTTGTTGCGATCGATCGTGCTGCTGTTGACTCCTGGCAATACTGCTAAATATTCGCCCGTGAGTTTGTCTTGAATTACGGTGCTGTTGCTGTTGACTCCGGTGCCTTGCTGGATGTTTAAGTCTTCAAAGCTGAGACCGTCTAGCAATCGAATTTTGTCATTGCCACTGCCGAAGTCGGCGATGTAGTCGGCGGCAGCTATAGTTTGGCCGCCGCTGCCTTTAGCAATGGCAAATATATCATCGCCTGTGCCGCCGGTGATGGTATCGTTACCTGCGCCCGCGTAGATGAGATCGTTCCCGGAATCGCCATTAATTAGGTCGCTGCCTTTGCCTCCCCAGAGGATGTCGTCGTCTGCACCGCCGGTGATAGTATCGTTGCCTTGGTCGCCGCAGATTTTGTCTTTACCTTGACCGCCTTCGAGATAGTCATCTCCGCTGTTGGCATAAATTATGTCGTTGCCATCCAATCCGTTAAATCTGTCTGGTTGGGTGGTTCCTTCGAGATAGTCAAATTTAGGACTAGGGGTCAGGGATGCCATGTTTATTTATTGGATATTTTGATTAAAGCGCAAAGGTTCGTACCGTCTGTAGATGCTTAGGTGTGTTTACCCCTGATTTAATAGTATTAAACTTTCTGGTTGATAAGTAAACGCCACAACCAAGCTTTATTTAATATTTAACGGGCTTTTTATGAAGTTTTGCGCTTTGAATCTGCGTAAAAATACAGATATAAAAACTGCATTAGATACTGCAATGTTGGTGATTTTTTATAAAAAAACTGTTTTTTTTAATATTTAGAGCAAGATAATTTTTACCAGCATAAAAGGCCAGATTGTGTAACTGAGTAAGTATATATTGATTAAGAACTTCTCAAAGCTGCGATCGGGTCGAGTTTGGCGGCTTGGCGGGCGGGGACGACGCCGAAGAAGAGGCCCACTGTGCCGGACACGCTGACAGCAAGGGCGATCGCCACGGGTGATATTCCAGCTTGCAAGGGCGTGAAATTACCTACAAGCAAGATACCGCCGATACCTACGCAAGTACCGACTATCCCTCCGGCGGCGGATAAAATTACAGCTTCGACAATAAATTGAAATAAGATATCTTGTTGGGATGCGCCGATCGCCTTTCTGAGCCCAATTTCCTGAGTGCGTTCGCTGACAGAAACCAGCATAATGTTCATAATCCCAATGCCGCCTACTAATAGGGAAATGCTGGCAACAGCAGTTAACATAAGTGTCAGAGCCCCAGAAATCGCACCCATTGTTGCCATTAAATCTTTTTGATTTCTCACAGTAAAGTCATCTTCCGTAGTAACTTTGTGCCGCAATCTCAGCAAGTTTTCTACCTGAAATTGCGCCGCGTCCATTTGCAACTCATCTTTAATAGAAATATACATCGAGGTAACAGCTAAACCGTAGGGAGATTTCCGCCCGACAATGCGGTTGGCCATTGTGGCGATCGGCACAGCAGCCGAGTTATCGTAATTCGTACCAAAAGATGTGCCTTTAGGTGCCAATACTCCAATTACTTTGAGGCTGACATTTTGGATACGTATCTGTTCGCCCAAGGGATTTGTATTGCCAAAAAGTTTCTCCGCTAATTCTGAACCGAGAACCACAACTTGGTTACTTTGCTTAACATCTAGTTCGGTCAAAAACTGCCCTTTTGCCATTTCAAAGCTTCTGACTTGTAGAAATTCTGGAATCGTGCCAAAAATTAGAGCCGAAACATTTTTGTTGCTGTAGCGAACTATTTCGGAACTGTTAAGTTCTGCTGACACGCCTTGAACGGAGGGGACTTGAGTTGCGATCGCTTTAGCGTCTGGCAGTACGAGAGTTTGAGGCGCACTTGAGATGGCACTTCGCCTAGCGTTGGGAACTCCCGGCCTCACGATTAATACGTTTGTACCCAGGGATTGGACTTGTCCTGCTACAAATTTTTGAGCTCCTTCTCCAATTCCAATCATGGCAATTACTGAGGCGTTGCCGACAATCATGCCAATCATTGTTAAACTGCTGCGAGTTTTGTTGGCTAGTAGCGTTTGACCGGCCATTTTGACGCTTTCAATAAAATTCATAATTGGTTATTGGTTATTTGTTATTGGTTATTTGTTATTGGTTATTTGTTATTGGTTATTTGTTATTTGTTATTGTTATTGTTATTTGTTATTGGGCATGGGGCATCGGGAATTAGGCATTGTAATTGAAACCCACAAATAACCAATAACCAATGACTAATGACTAATGACTAATGACTAATGACTACTTAAGCACTTCTCAATGCCACAATCGGGTCTAATTTAGCAGCTTGTTTTGCAGGTACTATGCCAAAAAATAAGCCGATACTGCCGGAAACACCGACTGCAAGTGCGATCGCCACTGGGGAAACGCTAGCTTGCAGGGGAGTAAAAGCCGCTACTAAAAGCACGCCGCCGATACCGAATCCAGTGCCGATCGCCCCGCCTGCCGCTGACAAAATCACAGACTCGATCATAAACTGAATTAGGATATCCTGCTGAGAAGCTCCGATCGCCTTTCTCAATCCAATTTCCTTCGTGCGTTCGGTAACAGAAACCAGCATGATATTCATAATCCCGATGCCGCCGACAAACAGCGAAATTGCCGCCACGAAAGCCAACATCAACGTCAAAGCACCAGTAATGCTGCCCAACGTCTTCATCAAATCTTTCTGATTTCGGACAGTAAAATCATCTTCCTTAGTAATTTTATGACGCAATCTCAGCAAATTTTCTATTTGAAATTGGGCCGCTTGCATCATAGTTTCATCCTTGATGGCAACCGAAATAAATGTTACTTTTGTACCGTAGGGAGACGATCGACCTACGATCCGATTTGCCATTGTTGTCAGCGGCAAATAAACGTTCATATCTTGATTGTCGCCAAAACTAGAACCTTTTGCCTGCATGACCCCAATCACTTGAAAAGTCGAGTTTTTGATGCGAATGTATTGACCAACTGGTTGTGTAGTGCCAAACAATTGTTCGGCTGCTTCCGATCCTAAAGCAACCACATTTTCTTGTCTTTCTAAATCTAATTTGCTTAAAAAACGACCTTGACCAACATCAAAGCTTCTGACTGTCAGAAATTCTGGGGTAGTTCCGACAATGGAAGATGAGACATTTTTGTTGCGGAATGTAACGAGTTGGCTGTCGTTGAGAGTAGGTGCGACTTCTTGGACAGAAGCAACTTGAGAGGCGATCGCCTCTGCATCTTCCACTACTAAAGTCTGGGGCGGAATCACCGGGCGGCTTTGCGCTTCAGGACTTCCGGGAATAATAAATAGCAAGTTTGAACCCAGAGAGTTAACCTGTCCCTCGATAAATGTTTGAGCTCCTTCCCCGATACCGATCATTGAAATGACCGAAGCATTGCCGATGATAATTCCTAACATCGTCAAGGTGCTGCGAAGCTTGTTTGCCATCAAAGTTGTGACGGCCATTTTAACGCTTTCAACAATATCCATAATTCGATTTTAGATTTTGGATTTTAGATTTTAGATTTGGGATTTGGGATTTGGATTATTCGTGTAAACTTAATATTTAAACCCATAATAAATCTCGCTTGTAGCCGAGTCTCGATCCCCCTAAATCCCCCTTAATAAGGGGGACTTTGAATACTCTTGTCCCCCCCTTATTAAGAGGGACTTTGACTGCTCTTGTCCCCCCCTTATTAAGAGGGACTTTGACTGCTCTTGTCCCCCCCTTATTAAGGGGGGTTAGGGGGGATCTCCGGGTTTTAAAACACCCTAGAGCGATCGAGATAAATAATGCCCCATGCCCTATTCCCCATGCCCTATGTCCTATTTCTGATTCTTGATAATATCCTCCAGCTTTTTACCTTGAGGAAGTTCGGTAAAAACCCGATCGCCAGCTTTTGCACCCTCCAAAATCTGAATCTTGTTGCCAATAGTCGATCCAACCGTAACAGGCTTAAACTTCGGCTGTTGTTTCTCATCGGGAACTAGCACACCCGTTTGACCTTTATTAGTGACAATTGCCACCGTCGGCACAACTAAAGCATTGCTCAGCTTTTGACCGACAAATCTCAAATCTACATTCATCCCCGATTGCAGCGACTCTTTGCCCGTATCGATCGCAACTCGCACTTGAAATAGCGTCACATCCCGTTCCTTAACAGCTTCCGGCGCAATTAACTTAACGCGGCCTTTAAACACTTTATCTGGATAAGCATCGGCGACTATTTCAACTTCTTGACCCGGTTTAATTTGACTGATATCAGCCTCCGGGACTTTCGCTAAAACTTCCACATCTCTAGCTAAAGCGACAATCGATGTCGAAGTTGCCGAAGTAGCTTCCGAGGCCGAAGTTGCGGGAGTTACAAAAGCTCCTTGGATGGCGTATCTTTGGGTAATAATTCCAGCAAAAGGAGCGCGAACTTTCGTATCTTCTAACTGCACTTCTTGAAAACGGACTTGAGCCTGAGCTTCGGCTAAATCAGCTTTAGCGGAAGCTATTTCTTCGGGGCGAGAACCGTTTTCTTGTGCGGCAAATTGGCTTTTTGCTTCAGCAACTGCTGCTTCGGCTTTGGCGATTTCTTCTGGACGGTTGCCGTTTTCTAGCTGCACTAATTTGCTTTTGGCTTCGGCAACTTCTGCTTCGGCTTTGGCAATTTCTTCCGATCGCGTGCCGTTTTGCAATTGCTTCAATGCTTGCTGCTCTACTTCCAAAGCAGCTTGCAGTTGCTGAATTTGCGACAGCCGATTTTCTTGCAGTTGTTGCAGGCGTTTTTGAGATTCTGTTAATTTAGCTTGGGCTGTACGATTTTCTTTAATTAATTCATCCAGTTTATCTTTAGCCAGAGCACCTTCTTCCACTAGCGGTCGGTTGCGTTCCACCCGCTGAGCTGTTAGTTCGGCTTGCGCTTTACTCGAGTCAATTTGCGTTTGTGCTTGGGCAATTTCTTGTTTGACACTGCCGGTTTGAGCGTCTGCTAAACGAGCTTGAGCTTGGGCTAAACGAGCTCGCCCTTGGCTGACTTCTTCCACGCGGCTGCCGGCTCGCAGTCGCTGCAAGCCTGCTTGAGTTTGCTGCAAGCGGGCTCTGGCTCCTGCAACTTCTTCCACGCGGCTGCCGGCTTGAACTTGCGCCAGACTGGCCTCGGCTTGATCTAAGCGCGCTCGGGCGCTGGCGATGTCTTCCGATCGATTCCCGGCTTCGATTTTGGCGAGTTTTGCTCGCGCGCTGGCTTCGCGGGCTTTAGCTTGAGCTAGTTGAGCTTCTACATCGCGGCTTTCCATGCGAGCAACGATTTGTCCTGCTTCGACTTTATCGCCCTGTTCGACAAATAATTCTGCGATCCGCCCCGAGCCTTTGGGGCTGAGATTCACGCGCTGTACGGGCTGCACCGTGCCGCTGGACGTGATCCGCACCGTGAGGTTTTGCGCTTCCACCGGCACTGTCATAGTGGCGATCGCATCTACTTTCGGCTGCGATCGACTTTTTGCTACATATATAGTGGTCGGTACAGCTAGCAACCCGGCTGCAACCAACCCAATCGCCCACCGCAGCGGTTTGCGCGCGGGTTTCTTTGGAGACTGCTTTTGGGCGGTTTTGTTATCTGCAATTTTGGTCTCTGCGGCCTTGGTGTCTGCAGTCTGAGAATCTTCCACCTTGACCTGAGCAGTTTCCTTTTTAGGGCTAACGATCATACCGACTCACCTAATTTAATCTCAGGATTACCTTAAAGGTAAAATTTTTGCTGATGCTTGGCATCGTCTTTCAGACTCATCCGATCGGGTGAACTTAAAAAAGTTCCCCAACCCGCACCTGTAAACAATTATAGCTAATCTTTTCAACTTGTTAAATAATGTTAAGTTTTTTCAGCTAAAAGAGGTGGGTCTAAACAGAATCGCTCCCGGCTGCTGGCAAATAAAAATATATTTTAGTAAATAATATCATTTTTGGGATCTAGGAGCGCGCTCCTCACCAGCGACAAAGTCGGATCGGGCAGCGGGCGATCGACTAAACTAGGTCAGTGCGAACTCCTGTTAGCGATCGCATCTAGCAGTGCGAATCTCGCAACGACACAGTATTAAGACGCTTATTCTCATAAACCCGGCTTCTGCGAGAAATAACAGGTTTGTCCGCGAAAAATCCGCGCAGAAACCCGGTTTCACGGTTAGCATTGTGTAAGTCCTGAATAGACATTTCCTAATAATTCTTGTGGAACAGGCATCTTGCCTGTTCAAAAAAGACTTTTCTGGAGATATCTAATACATATCCGCCCTGTGTCCACAACAGGTTAAAATATTTTTCAAATCCGTTAAAAATGGAAAATCAAAATAATGAATCGTCCTCAAAGCGTTACAGTTCTGGCAATCTTGCAGCTAATTAGCGGCGTCTTCAGCATCCTTGACGGCTTGTTCATCTTACTTTTTGCTGGCATTTTTGGCGGTCTCGGTGCGGCTGTCGGCGGGGCGAAAGTTGGCACTGTAATCGGCGGCTTCATTGCAATTTTTGCGACGATCGCTCTACTTATCGGAATTATTTCCTTAATCTTAACATGGGGTTTGTTTCAACTCAAAAAATGGGCTTGGACGGGAACATTAATTATCCATGTCATCGCCACCCTCGCGCAAATTGCTAAAATGTTTGGCAGCGCAGGTGCAGCGGTTAATTTTTTAACCCTGGGTTTTGCAGTGGCTAGCATTTACTACCTGCTGCGTCCGGATGTTAAACAAGCATTTTCTGTTGAACTCCCCTTTTAATTAACGGTACTGAATTCTCGGATCGAAAAAAGCATAGGAAATATCAACCGCCAGATTAATCAGTACAAAAGTCACAGACACAAAAATTACTCCTCCTTGGACAATTGGGTAATCTCGCGTCAAAATACCGCTATAAATCCAAGAACCAATTCCCGGCCACGAGAAAATCGTTTCAGTCAAAATAGCGCCGCTTAAAAGAGTGCCGAACTGCAAACCGATAGTTGTGACGATCGGCAAAAACGCATTTTTCAAAGCGTGTTTCAAAATCACCCAATATTCCGGCAATCCTTTTGCCCTCGCAGTGCGGATGTAATCTTGAGAAAGCACTTCCAGCATCGCAGAACGAGTGATGCGAGCTATAATCGCCAGAGGAATAGTTCCTAAAGTCAAGGCTGGCAGGATTAAATGGGCGATCGCATCTCGCAAAGCCGCCAAATTCCACCTCAGCAAAGAATCCAAAACATAAACACCCGTAATCGACTTAAAACCAAACCCCAAATCTACACTAATCCGCCCGCTAGGAGGCAGCCATTTCAGATAAACTGCAAACAAATAAATCAACATCAATCCCAACCAATACACGGGCAAAGATACGCCAATTAACGAACCGCTCATCGCGAGATTGTCCAGCCAGCTATTTTTCCGAACAGCAGCCAAAATCCCGGCCGGAATTCCGATAAGAAGTGCCACCAACATCGCCACCACAGACAGTTCAAAAGTAGCAGGCCAGCGACTTCTAATTTCATCAATTATGGGAATACCGCTAATAATGCTATTTCCCAAATCAAAGCGGATAAAACTCCATAAAAAAGCCAAATATTGCAGCGGTAAAGGCTGATTCAGACCCAACCTCGCTCTCAAGATTTCCACCTGTTCGGGAGTTCCCCGTTCTCCCAAAAGCACTGTAGCTGGGTCTCCCGGTATCAAATGCAAAAATATAAATACTAGTAGAGTGATTCCCAAAATAACTGGGAGCAATCCTAGCAAACGTTTAGCAATATAATTAATCATTTTTTTTAATAAATATTCGTCAACAACCAGCTAATTGGTGGTGGATGGCGTATGAAACAGCTTATCTGGCGGTAGTTCGGCTCTCTAGCTCACCAACACCTTAAAAAATTGGGAATCTGCACTACCTTAAACTTCTCCAACTTCGGGTGCAATTTCTGCATCTACCTCTTCAAAATTTACCTTATTATAGATATCTGCCACAGAAATTTCAAAGGATACCGAAGAAAGCGCGATCGCCTCATCCAATTCATTGTACTCAGCAAACGACCATCGTTTATTATCCGTCTTAGAAAAATGTTCGATATATCTCCGAGTTTGGTCGAGCAATAAGTATTCCTCAACAGTGGGAATCGTGCGGTATGCTTCAAACTTTTTGCTGCGATCGTATCCTTTAGTTGAAGCTGACAAAACCTCAATAATTACTCTGGGATTGGTAATCGTATCCGGGCGGTTATTATAATACTCCGGCTTTCCAATCACTACCATCACATCGGGATAGGTATAGATGCGCTTCTTGGGTATCCACAAGCGGACATCACTCATAAACACTCGACAGTCAAGTTTTTTGAATGCGAAATTTAGTTCGGTACTGAAGTTGAGCGCTATTTGATTGTGATTAGTAGAGCCACCGGCCATAGGAAATATTTCACCATCAATGTATTCGCTTTTGTAGTCAGCAGCCTCCTCTAGTGCCAGATATTCGTCGATCGAGTAGTATCGCTGTCCAGTAAGTTGCATAGTTCTATTAGAGAGCATTTAACTGAGACTTTTGTCTAGTGTAACATTTTTGGGGCGGATTTTACCAATAATATTTAATACAATGACTAATGACTAATGACTGCTGACTAATGACTGCTGACTAATGACTAACTTCCTCAAAAGACTCAGAACCCAAAGGGCTCGGAATCCAACCTTTAATATTCTTGCGTTTCCCTAAAAGCGGCTGCGAATGTACGATCGGCAAACGGACAGCTTCCCCATGCAAAATCTCGCTAACTTCCGCATAAATTTTCGCCCTAGCTGCTTTATCGCCACTCGCCCTCCCCCGATCCAAAAGTTCCAGAACTTTCGGATTTTTCCAATTTCCCAAATCCGCCGTCGAACCAGGCCCGAAGTGAGGATAATAGAAATTGTCTGGATCGCCGTAATCTCCTGTCCAGCCCATCATAAAAGCTTGAAATCCGGGAGGTTTTAGCCGATCGGCCAAATAAGCAGACCAATCTTTTGTTAGCAACTTTACCCGAATCCCGATCGCGCTCAAATCCGCCGCAAAAGCCTCAGCAATCGGCTTCGGCGTGGGAAAATAGGGACGGCTGACGGGCATATACCACAAATCCAAATCAAAACCGTTCGGATAACCGGCTTTCGCGAGCATTGCTTTAGCTTGCTGCGGGTTAAATTCATAATCTTTAACTCGATCGGACTTCGCCAAATTCAGCGCAGGCGGGATAAATTCCGAGTCGTGTTTTCCGAGTTCTCCCCAGAAAGCTTGGACTATTGCTGGCTTGTTAATTGTTTGGGCGATCGCCCGCCTGACTTCCGGTTTTGATAAAGGTGCGTAACTCGGATTTAAGGCTAAATAACCGACATTAAAAGAAGGTCGCACAACAACTTCTAAATTAGGATCTCCTTGAACTTCTTTCAATTGATCCGGCGTTAAATCCACAGTAAAATCAAGTTGACCCGCTCGCAACTGAGCCAATCTCGCCGCCGGATCGTCAACAAAACGAATTACCAATTGATTGACTTTTGGCGTGCCAGTTTTCCAATAATTCGGATTTTTTGCTAAGATAATGCGATCGCCCGATCGCCATTCCTGAAACACAAAAGGTCCCGTACCCACCGCCAGCGACCCAGGAGTGCCGTATTTAGCACCCGCTTTTTTCACCGCCGCCGGACTCGCCATCCCGAAATAACCGGAACCTATCGCCGAGGGAAAAGCAGCAAAAGGTTGATTTAAAACAAACTTAATAGTAGACTTATCAACAACTGCCACATCTTTTACCAGGGAAGTTTTATCACCCTTAAAGCCACCAAAAAAATCTTTCCAAATTTGATAAGTCTTGCCAGATTCTCGATAACCGTTAGGATTTTTCGCATCCCACCAGCGATCCACATTAAACTTAACAGCTTCCGCGTCAAAATCCGTCCCGTCGTGAAATTTGACCCCGGATCGCAACTTAAAAGTCCACGTTTTGCTATCTGTGGAACTTGACCATTTAGTAGCGAGACTCGGCTCAAGTTCCACAGTTCCCGGTTTAAAATCAGTCAAGCGATTGTAGATTTGGTCGATCGCAATCACCGAATTACCATCAGTAATATTTCCCGGTTCCAGATTGACCGGCGGCCCGCCCGCACCGTAGACTAAAGCTCCCGGTGGTACTGCGGCGGGAGTTGTCGGAGTTGGAGAATTATTGCTAACCGTGTTTGAGGTAGTGCTGCA
Organism: Microcoleus sp. N3A4; assembly: GCF_036701805.1. Taxonomy (NCBI): domain Bacteria; kingdom Bacillati; phylum Cyanobacteriota; class Cyanophyceae; order Oscillatoriales; family Microcoleaceae; genus Microcoleus; species Microcoleus sp. N3A4. The sequence continues at coordinate 82,789 of NZ_JAUBRJ010000006.1, read as the reverse complement.
ATTTGAGAGAATTACAGCCATCCCAAAAACTAAACCTAATAAAACTAAACGCCAGTATTTTAACAATTTCACCTCAATATCTCCCGTTCACTAGCAAGTGGCACTTATGTAATAAATTGGTAATTCTGCCGGCTTTCCCTTCTGCCAACTTTGCGCTCTCTGCGGTTGATTTAATAAATTATATATTAAAACCAAACAGGACTAATACCAATTACAAAAAGTATTCCTACAATTATCAATCTTATATAAATTATCGTTCATTCGCTCCCGAGCCCTGCCGGAGACGGCAATGCCGTTTCCCTACAAAAAATCGTCTCTAATTTATATGTAGCACTGATTTTTATAAGTGCTATTATCTTCCGATTCAACCAAGATCATCTGCATCAGGATCGATACCCATTGCCAGCAGTCGCTCTGCAAGTCGCGCCGCTTTTTGTTCCGCCCGTTCAGCACGTTGACGCTCCTGTTCAGCACGTTGATGTTCCTGTTCAGTTCTCAATTTTTCAAGTTCCGCTCTTTCGTCACCAATTAATAACAAATTCCCGTGAATATCCCACCACCGCAACCAAAGTTGTGTTTGATTTTGATAACTTCCCTGCCACAGTCCCAACTCAATTTCTAATGGTTCAATAGGATAGTGACCGCGTTGATTAGGTTCGAGTTTTTGATAAGCAAAATCTCTCAAATGATAGACTTCTAATCTATCAGTGCTCATCTCATAAATGCCGTAGTAAGGAATCCGAATAATTTTCTCGTAAACCCAAAACTTACCCGGTTTTTGCACCTCTCCTTCATCAGTCATCAACAGAGGAGTTGCATCCCGTTCTTCATTGCCATTTCCCCTGGCAAATTTCAAAGCAATTAAAGGTGCCATATGTTCTCGCCACAGCACGTAAGAACGGCGATATTTTCCCTGTTCCGGGCGCGGTGAAACATTCGGCACGTAGAACCAGTCAGGAGCTTCTGCCCCTTGTTCCGGTGGCTCAGTTTCTCGCCAGTAAATACCAGAATCTTGTCCTATGCAGTAGCGTCCGTCGGGATGCCTGCGCTCCAAAACAGGCCCGATAGAATCGGTCAGAATTATACTTTGAGGATGCTCCTGAAAATTTTTCACGAAAGTACCGTCAGACTCAGGAAGTTGTGTATGATCGGGAAATGCGGGGGGCAGACCTATGTCAATTAATGTTTCCGACATAATTTTAGGGCGATCGGAGCTATTGTTAGTCATTTTATCATAATTTATAATAATCAAGAAATTTAGTTCAATGAAAATTACTCTGACACAACCCACTTACCGATCGAGCATTTGGATATACATCGAATCTAGTGATGTTTGTACCAAAATCTATACATCGACTGTATTCGATCCTTACGAAAGACTTTACATTTGGTTGGGTCAAATTCGGGACTCCCAATTGCCAGCATCAATCATAATTGATGAGGAAGGTTACGGCGTAGAATTGATAGCCGAGAAAGCAAGCAATGAGATGATACTCTTCAGAATCGACCCGTGGATGTGTCGAAATGACACCGCAACACGTCTCGCTACTACAGTTAAACCTGATGAATTACTCAAAGCTTTTCATGACGGTATTACTGAATTTGTTAAGGATGAGTATCGTCCATCAGACTGGTCATTAGTTAATAATCTCAGCAACATCAATTGGGGCGTATTACTCAAGTCGTCAACTATTCCCGGTCAGAATTGGCAGAAACGTTTGTTGATGAGTAGCTTGGGATCACACGACGGAAAAATAGGGAAGAGTGAGTTATGGGAGCAACTAACACTCGAACAGCAATGGTCGATCGTCTTGCGAAGCGTACTAGGGCGTCGGTACAGTATAGGGGTTTGACAAAAGTGGGCGAGCATGATAAGTCAATTGAGGAGCTTGTTAAATCCTAACAATCAGGAAGAAGAAAAAAACCCTATGCGTCCTCCCTTATGGCATCCTCCAATTGAACTATCAGACCATGAAGCGTTGATTATCAAACGCATTAAACGAGCCAAGCTATTCACCTTTCTGCGACTTAACCGTTTATTCATCTTTAATGATGAGTTCCAAGAAGAACTCGCTACCATCTTTAAAGACAGCACCGTGGGTAATAGCCCAGTTCCTCCGGCACAAATTGCCTTAGCAATTATTCTGCAAGCCTATCTAGGGATTTCTGATGATGAAGTGATTGAAGAAATGCTGATGGATCAACGTTGGCAGTTAGTTCTCGATTGCCTTAATTGTGAAACTCCCCCTTTCAGCAAACCGACTTTAATTAGATTCAGAAATCGCTTAATTAAAAAAGAATTAGACCAACGTTTAATTGACCGCACCGTAGAAATTGCCAAGCAAAAAGGTGGGTTTGGCTCATCTCAACTCAAAGCGGCTTTAGATTCTTCCCCCTTATGGGGAGCTGGTAAAGTCGAAGATACATATAATCTATTGGGTCATGCTTTGCGTAAAGCAGTGAGTGCGATCGCCCGTGCTGGACAGGGGCGGGAGCCAGCAGAAATTGCGGAGTTAGCTGGTGCGCCAATTCTCAATAGTTCCAGCTTAAAAACAGCCTTAGACTTAAACTGGGATGACCCAGGAGAGCGTCAAAACGCACTATTAATCATTCTAAACAGCTTATGTTCTGTAGAAGAATGGATGCAAAGCCAGTCTGATTGTGATGAGTTTGAAGTCGCCAAAGAGACTCTGGATGTGGCCCGAGTGATTGAATCTCAAAATGTAACTTTCGACTCTCAAGGAGTTCCGAGTTTAAGCAAAGGGGTGGCCGCATACCGTCGCATTTCTATTGAAGACCCAGATATGCGGCATGGACGGAAAAGCCGATCTCAAAAAATAGACGGGTATAAACGCCACATCCTTAAAGATTTAGATAGCGGTGTGGTTCGTGCAGTAGCATTGACTCGGGCAAATACTCCCGAATCTGCTGCTACACTTGACCTAGAACGTGACTTAAGACTCCAAAATATTCACCTAACTGAGTTACATATTGACCGGGCTTATTTATCGAGTCATTGGGTCATACAGCGGGATGAGAAATTAAAGATATTTTGCAAGTCGTGGCCAGTCAGAAATTCTGGCCTGTTTGATAAAAATTCCTTTTTCCTGGATTGGGATCGGCATTTAATCAGTTGTCCCAATCAGGTAAGTATCCCATTTGAGCCGGGAAAAGTTGTTCATTTTCCTCCGAGTGAATGTGCAATTTGTCCTCTGAGAGCCGACTGCACAAATAGTAAAAGAGGACGTAGTGTATCAATTCATCCTGATGAGGCTTTAATGCAAGAGTTGCGAGCGCGTCAATCCACGACCACTGGTCGTCTCGACTTGAGAAAGCGTACTACGGTTGAACATTCTTTAGCCCATATTGGTCATTGGCAGGGAAACCGCGCCCGGTATCTTGGACAAAGGAAAAATCTCTTCGATTTACGTCGAGTCGCTGTTGTCCATAACCTCCATGTTATTGCTCGAATATCTCAGCTTTTGCCAATTCAACCGGGCATAAAGTCGAATTCATTGGCCGAGTAATTGCATACATCTCTTTTGTTGTCAACTTCTAATACTGTACCGACGCCCTAGACGAAATAGCATTCATAGCTGCTAAAAAAAATAAAGTGTTTGACGACATACAAGCACTTGCAAATCTTTATCGTACCCTACCTGAAGACATTGCTTTGGGTGAGATCGATCCAGATTGGTATCAAGAACGCAGGGTGGCTTTAAATAAAGAGTATGGATTAAATCGTTATCGATCGCCTACTCAAGAAGAAAGAGAACATCACCATATTCTCAAAACGACTAGGCTCAAAATGCTGAGAGTTGGGCAAATTATCGATGGGACTGTCAGACGTATCAAACCATATGGGCTTTTTGTAGATATCGGAGGCCATGCTGCCCTACTGCATATTTCCGCAATTTCTCAAATGCCCGTTGAGCAACTGGATCGGGTATTTAAGCATGGCGATTGGATCAGGGCGATGATTGTGTGGATGGATATTGAAAAAGGTCGAGTTTCGCTTTCAACCAGCGAGTTAGAAGTTGAACCAGGTGATATGTTAAAGGAACCTTGGAAAGTCTATGAGACAGCGGAAGAAATGGCAGGCAGATATTATCAGAACGTTTTGTCAAAGCAGGGGCTTGATTAAGTCCGCAGCCCAACATAGCGCTAAACCAAAACAAAGTTACAAATATTGTGATAGTTCGGTTAACTTAATCGCACCCACGCCTACAACTCATAACTCTCTTCACCCAGACTCCCCTGTTCCCCGTTTCCTCTAAACTCTTGCTCTTGTGCTTCCTCAACCGCAGACTCAAAACGTTCTACTACAAACGGCAAACCAGCACCCATCAAACCGCGTTGAATTCGATCGGGCGTTTCGTCAAACAAAACAAATAGCGGATGAACAGCCTCAGCTTCATCGCTGTAAATATGTCTGTAGCGGTACGGCATCAGCCATTCGTAACCTTTATCCAGCCAAACCTGAGACTGCCGCCAGCGGCCGAGCAACTCAGAAAACTCTTCGCCCGGACGATGAATGAAAATTAAAATTTCTACTCCAATTTTAACTTTCCATTCGGGATCGCACATCAAAATCACCAAATCGCAGGGCAAACAAACTGCCTGTCCGGGCGATATGCTAGTCCCACCCCTTCCCGCATAAGAAACCCCGTCCCGCAAGCGCGCAATTGGCAAAGGAATTGTGATTAAACTATCATGGGCGCGGCGGATACTCGGAATCATTTCCATGTAAAGCCGATATTTTTTCAGCAGGGCGATCGCGGCAGAAGATTCGCTGTACTCTGCTAGTAAGGCCTCGTAATGTGATTGTTTAACAGACATTTTAAATTAAGTAATAGGTAATTAGTCAACAGTCAACAGTTAACTGTTAACTGTTAACTGTTAACTGCCAACTGACTGCTGACTATTTTTTACAGCTTCTGGAACACTGCGAACATCGGCAGATACATCGACAGCAAAATCGAACCTACGATACCACCGACGACAACAATCATCAGAGGTTCTAGCATACTGGTAAGTCCTTTTACTGCTTCTTCCACTTCTGTTTCGTAGAAAGCGCCAACTTTCATCAGCATCTTGTCAAGTTCCCCTGTCTCCTCGCCAATTGCCATCATTTGAATGGCCAAAGAGGGAAAAACAGCTTGTTCTTGCAAAGCAATACTGATCATGCCACCGCTTTGAATTTCCTGTCTGGCATATTCGATCGCATTTGATATCGCCTGATTCCCCGCCACATCTCGCACAATTTCCAAAGAGTTGAGAATCGGCACGCCCGATCGCGTCAGCGACCCAAATATCACGCAAAACCGAGCCACAGCAGATTTTTCGATCAAATCTCCAAAAATCGGCAACTTCATCACAATCCTATCAATTTGTAGGTGCCCTATTGGAGTTTTGTAGTACATATCTAAGGCCATTTTTAGGGCTATAATCACCCCAATAACTGTCACCTGTTGGATGGGAGGCCAAGCCGTACAAAATGCACTAATTCCCAACATCATCACCGTAAAAGCAGGCAAATCTGCACCAATATCCTTAAAGATTTTAGCGAAAGTTGGTAGCAAGAATATAGTCATTGCGAAAAAAATCACGATCGCGATAGAAAACACCGTCTTCGGATAAGACATAGCCGAATTAATTTCGGCTTCCGTCTTGTGATTTTTTTCCATCATCACCGCCAGACGGTCTAGGGTTTCATCTAGCACCCCCCCGACTTCTCCCGCCGCCACCATACTGATAAACAGTTGGTCAAAAACATCAGGAAACTTAGCCATCGCTTCTGCCAAGTTTATCCCCTCCTGCACGTCAGCATTCATGCTTCTGAGCGCTCGCTTCAGCTTAGCATTAGAACACTGCTCGTGCAGCACGGAAAGGCATCTAACGATCGCCACCCCTGCATTAAACATAGCCGCAAACTGACGAGCAAAAATAGCCATATCCTTAACAGTAAGACTGGTAAGGTTATACTCGATTTGCTCCTGAATCTTACTGAAATCAAAGCCACCTTTCGGTTTTTCGCGGATAACGTTGGTAGCCACAGCTCACCTCTGAAAATTTATTAAAAATTAGTTGTCAGTTGTCAGTTGTTAGTTGTTAGTTGTTAGTTGTTAGTTGTTAGTTGTTAGTTGTTAGTTGTTAGTTGTTACCCATAATTAATAACAACTGACTAATGACTAATAACTGATGACTCATGACTAATGACTAATGACTAATGACTAATGACTGATGACTCATGACTAATGACTGAATTAATGAGCTCCTCCCTTGCCGGTGCCAGCAGGTGCCGGGCCGATCAAGCGTTCGAGTTCATCAGCCTTAGAAGCCTTAGCCATTGCCGATTCCCAAGTGACTTTACCAGTCTTGTAAAGTTCAGCTAAAGCCATTTCCATCGTCCTCATGCCCAACTTCGCCCCCATTTGGATTTGGGAGTAAATCATTGGAGTTTTGCCCTCCCGGATCAAGTTAGCCATAGCAGGAGTATTCACCATGATTTCCATAGCGCAGCAGCGGCCGCCCCCAACTTTTATTACCAAATTTTGGCTGCAAATTCCCACCAAAGAGTTAGACACTTGGGCGCGAACCTGGGGTTGTTGAATGGGCGGGAACACGTCCAAAATCCGATCGATCGTTGCAGCCGCCGAATTAGTGTGCAGCGTTCCCATCACCATGTGACCGGTTTCTGCCGCCGAAATTGCCAGACCGATCGTTTCCAAGTCGCGCATTTCCCCCACCAGAATTACATCAGGATCTTCGCGCAGAGCAGCTTTCAGCGCATTAGAAAAGCTCTTAGTATCTTCCCCTTTTTGACGCTGGTGAAACAAACTCTTGACATTGGGAAACACATATTCGATCGGGTCTTCAACTGTTAGAATGTGTTCCGCCCGCGTCCGGTTGACCAGATCCAACAAAGCCGCCATCGTAGTAGTTTTCCCGGAACCCGTTTGTCCCGTCACCAACAGCATACCCCTGGGTCTTTCCGTCAGATCCCGCAAAATCTGCGGCACACCTAAAGCATCTGCGTTCGGAATCTTAGAAGCCAGAGCCCGCAAACAAGCAGCCCAAGCACCCCGTTCCCGGTACACATTGACCCGGAACCGAGCCAATCCCTTAACCCCGTAAGCGCAGTCAAGTTCCCATTCCATCTCCAAATGCTTGCGCTGCATATTGTTCAGCATCTGGAAGATCAGGATCTGCACTTCCTCAGCAGACATGATTTCCCCGTATTGCGTCTGAGGAGTGAGTTTCCCGCTAACGCGGAAGAAAATCGGCGCGCCTGCTTGGATGTGTATGTCCGAACCCCCTTGTTCTACCAGGGACTCCAGTACGTCTTCAATCATCAGACCCATAGATATGTCTCCCTAATCAAGTTGATAGCTATTGACCAATTTAACCCAGTTAACAGTCAACAGTTAATAGTCAACAGTTAACTGCTGAATCAATCCAAAAAGCGTGGCGTCAAGCAGTACGGGCAATCCAGCATCTCCGGCTTCAATTCCGCCCGACAAGTTTTGCAGGTAAGTCCCTGCTTGCGTTTGGCTTTCATTTCCGCCTCCAGGCCCGAGTCAGTAAACGTCACCCGCTCGACTTCTTCAAAAGTAGTCGCGCCTTCCCGCACCAACTGCAAGCTGTAAGCCAACAACGTTTTCATCCCTTCTTCTACTGCTGCTTCCTTAATTTGCTCTGTGGGAGCGCCTTGAGTGATCAGAGTTTGAAGCCGCTCAGTATTTTTCAGGAACTCGTAAACCCCTACCCGTCCTTTGTAGCCTAGGCCGCCGCACTTCCGACAAAGTTGCTCGCGTTCTGCCAGTTCCTTCCTTTCCTCCACCGGTACAGTGTTGGCTTTGTAAACAGTTAGATCGATTTCTTGAGAAGCCGACAGACCGTACTTGCCGAGTTCTGCTGCAGTAGGCTGGTAAGGAATGCAGCATTTGTCGCAAACGCGCCGCATCAGGCGCTGAGCCAACACGCCCAACAGAGCGGCCGAAACCATGAACGGTTCTACGCCCATTTCTGCCAAACGCGCGACCGCCCCAGCCGCGTCGTTCGTGTGCAGCGTCGTCAGCACCAAGTGTCCCGTCAAAGCAGCTTCCAGAGCCGTTTTTGCCGTTTCCTTGTCCCGCGTTTCTCCCACCAGCATCACGTCAGGGTCTTGCCGCAAAAACGCCCGCAGAATGTTGGAAAAAGTCAAGTCTTTTTCCCGAATTACTTGACATTGGGTAATTCCTGGCAAAGCATATTCGATCGGGTCTTCCGCCGTACTGATATTAACCCCCGGATCGTTCCGTTCCGCCAGAATCGAGTACAGAGTAGTTGACTTGCCCGAACCCGTCGGCCCCGTCACCAAAATCAGTCCGAACGGACGGCTAGCACTCTCTCGCACTAAAGCCAGAGTTTCCTCGTCGGAGATTAACAAACCCAAACCCAACTGAGTGCTGGAACTGTCCAAAATCCGCAGTACGATTTTTTCTCCGTACCGGGAAGGCAAGCTGTTCACCCGGAAATCCACCGTGCGTCCCTCAAACACCCGCCGGATGCGCCCGTCTTGAGCTTGTCGGCGTTCGGCAATATCCAGGTTGGCAATAATCTTGAAACGAGCCGTAATTGATGCCACTACCTGCTTGGGAAACCGGAAATACTCTTGCAGCACCCCGTCCTTCCGCATCCGAATCCGCATGAACTCTTCTTGAGGTTCTACGTGGATGTCAGACACCTTTTCCGACAAAGCTTTAGCCAAAATGACATTGACAGCCTTAATTACCGGAGCCGCCTCAGCATCGTCCAAGGTGTTAGCTAGGTCTTCTTGGTCGGCACTCTCCTCTTCTAGCGAGAGCTCGCCAAAATCTCCCTCCCCTAAATCCATCTTTCTCTGCTTTTCGACTTCAGCTTTTTTAGCTTCCCTCTTAACTTCGTCGTCTTGATAGGCCGAAGTTATGTCCTGATAGTCGTCTGGCGTAATCACCCGTCGCTGCAAAGCCAAGCCGTGAGGCTGTAAAATCCGCCGCAAATCTTCTATGGCGTTGAGGTTGTCGGGATCTACCATTGCGACTACAACTGCCGGAGGCTGAGTTTCAGTCCTCGCTACAGGTAAAAACCGACCTTGGTGACAAATGTCGATCGAAATCTTCAACCCGTCGAGCATAACTCCGAGTTGCTCGTTAGACATTTCGCTCATCTCCGGGTCAAATGCTTCAACGCCGTAGATTATCTTCCGTTCAAACATCTGCTGCTTCTTGTAAAGCCGCAGCAATTCTGGGGGCAACGGCTGCCCGGTAAGTGCTTCTAATACCTCCGTCAACCGCTTGCCCGAGTTCCGGCTATCAATTTGAGCTTGCTTCAGTTGGTCGATGTTAACGTAACCCGACTGAATCATCTTGTTGAGAGCCGGAGTAAAAGTACTCACAGCAACTAGCGATGTGGAGCGAAGCCCCTGGGATGTGTTAGTCATAAAAAACACTCAATAGGTGGGAAACTCAGTCACAAAGAGTGCTGAGAGGAAAACCAACGCGGGGTTTTAACCCCTGTATTCTTTGCTTATGGATGAGCTAACATAATGCTATGGCTCAATCCCTATCTGTCAAGTGTAAGCTCGTAGTCCCCTGTAACTTTCATCCACAAATTGACGAGACGTTGGAGGGATTTGCCGGTGCTTGCTCTGATCTGGTTCGTTAAGTGCTTAAGTTGCTTGCTTACCTGATTAACTTCCGGGATACTCTCGTTATAGCGTCAGGACACATCACTTGGGGATTGCCCGTACCGGGAGAGAAAAGCGGGGCGGGGTGTGTCACCTTCCCACGCTCATTCTATATTCCCAAATTGTTTGGTCAAATTACAGCGCCGATGGCGGCGCGGTTAGCTGTACTAGGTTAAATATGAGCTATGTTCTGTGATGATGATAGCTTTTACGAAAGTCTCGATCGGTCTTTTGAGATATATTTTGAATAATTATCTGCGATGTGCACTGCCCGATCGGCTGCATGAGCCCCCAGCGCAAATTTTGATCGGCTCTAGTTTTTGGTCAGCAAATATTACTGTGATTCAACCCTGGTGTCCGAACCTTTGTGACCTAAGCTTGACAATTCAAAAATCTGGGAAATCAGCAAATTAGATATCAATTGTATCTAGCGATTAGCAGGTTCGCAAGACCAGCTCGTGTATCTCATTTAACTGGCGGTAAAAAGTTGATATTTCAAGCGACTTCGGTATCGAATTAGAAAAACAACAGTCCCAATTCTGATCGAGATTAATAACCTAGTATTTGAGTTACACGAGCAGAAAGCTAACTACTTCCTCACTACATACAAATTCATTTTACGGGAGACTTTTGAAACGCAGCCCCTGGTAAAAAAGGCAAGCATCGGCGTGCGACTACAACAGCCAGACTGATGATAAGTTTAAGTCGCGATGGTTCGTTTTAAGCAAATTTTGAAGCATCAAGCCTCGAAATTAGGAAGTTTTTTAGTATAACTAAGAGCAGAAGAGATTTCTAAGATTTGCTCTAAATGCGATCGCATTTAGAGCAAACTAGAAGGCAACAAACGTTTTGTTTGCCACTGCGGTCACAGTATCGGTAGAGAGATAAACGACCCTTTCAAGATTTTATTGAAAGCTTTGAGAGATGCCTCCCGATCGGGCGAGATTTTCTATGAATCAGATGGTGCCATAGAAAGTAAATTATAGTTATCTAGATTTACCGCGTTAAATGTATCTGCTAGAATTGATAGGGTTCTGTCGCGCAGCTTTTATGATTGACGAGGAAAAACAGCAAGATCGAGATCCTAACTCAACTGGGGAAAGCCCAGAGGGTTCGCCAATGGCAAGCGAAAATCCGCCGGCACCAGCAAACGAAGCAGCCGATTGGGAGATCGAACTTGCTCGAGCTTATCAAAGTGCTCAGGCCGATCGCACGCCAATAAACGCATCCGGGGATACCGTCACCGGCAGTTCCACCAACAGCCCGACTGCAGACGCGGCGGAGTCATTGAAGAAGGAACTGGCCCAGACAACCGATGAAAAAGAGGCTTTAAAAACTCAGTTACAAGCCGCATCCGCTCAATTAGAAGACCTGAAAAATCAAAATCTTCGCCTAGCAGCAGATTTTGACAACTTTCGCAGGCGCACCCAAAAGGAAAAAGAAGAGTTAGATTTACAGGCAAGGTGTCTCACGATCAAACCCCTGCTGCCGGTAATCGACAATTTCGAGCGCGCTCGATCGCACATTAAGCCGCAAACCGACGGCGAAATGAACATTCACAAAAGCTACCAAAGCGTTTACAAGCAAATGGTAGACAGCCTCAAGCAAATCGGGGTTTCTCCGATGCGCCCCGAAGGCGAACAGTTTGACCCCAACCTCCACGAAGCTCTGCTGAGCGAGCCAACTGACGAACACGAGGAAGGAACAATCATCCAAGAACTAGAACGCGGCTACATTCTGGGCGATCGCGTCTTGCGGCACGCCAAAGTGAAAGTTGCAGCGGCTGGGCTATCTGTGGTAGCGTCAGATGAAAATCCCGATAGTTCGGAAAGTTAATCGGGATACAAGCTACTGCATTCCTCAAAGTCACTGACCCCCGAATAGAATTCGGGGGCCCGAAGGCGGCAGACTCACCAACTTCTTAATTCAGGACTAAAAGCAGGTCGGCGCTTTCTCAAAAAATTCTGAAAAATGTTTTTACCGGTCTTTGATATTGCTTTAGGACATCAAGTTTATTTCCTACAAATCCGGTCTGGTGATGCTTGTTAAAACAAGCTGATTCGTTTTTCATCCCCCAACTTGTAGTTGGAGATTTCCAAACATCCCACAAAGTTTTATGAGGCGCTATGGGAAAAATTATTGGAATTGACTTAGGCACGACTAACAGTTGCGTAGCTGTGTTAGAGGGCGGTAAACCCGTAGTGATCGCCAATTCCGAGGGCGGGCGCACAACTCCGAGCATAGTAGGATTTGGCAAGGCGGGCGATCGCTTAGTAGGTCAACTGGCCAAGCGCCAAGCTGTAACTAATGCTGTAAATACTGTCTACAGCATCAAACGATTTATCGGGCGCAGGTGGGACGACACGGAAGAAGAACGAGTTCGGACTCCCTATACCTGCATAAAAGGCAAAGACGACACAGTTAACGTCCAAATTCGGAACAAGGTTCACACTCCCCAAGAAATCTCGGCAATGGTACTCCAAAAGCTCAAGCAAGATGCTGAAGCTTATTTGGGACAACCTGTTACGCAAGCCGTCATTACAGTGCCAGCCTACTTCACAGATGCCCAGCGGCAAGCTACTAAAGACGCCGGTACGATCGCGGGCCTAGAAGTCCTGCGGATAGTCAACGAACCGACGGCGGCCGCCCTTTCCTATGGGTTGGACAAACAAAATATAGAACAGAAAATCTTAGTTTTTGACCTGGGCGGCGGTACTTTCGACGTTTCGATCCTGCAACTGGGAGACGGAATTTTTGAAGTCAACGCTACATCCGGTAACAACCATCTCGGAGGAGACGACTTTGACGACTGCATAGTCCAGTGGCTGGTAGAAGCTTTTCGGACTCAAGAAGGCAGTGACCTCTCACAAGACAAAATGGCATTGCAGCGCCTCCGAGAAGCTGCGGAAAAGGCGAAAATTGAACTATCCAATCGCGAATCCACCTCAATCAATTTGCCCTTCATCTCCTCTGACGACAAAGGGCCGAAGCATTTGGAAATGGACCTTTCTAAAGCTCAGTTTGAAAAACTGGTGGCTCATTTGGTGCAAGCGACGATCGATCCGGTGACTCAAGCCCTCAAAGACGCAAGTTTGACCCCCAAAGAGATAGACAGAATTATTTTAGTGGGAGGCTCAACCCGGATTCCGGCAGTTCAACAGGCAATTAGCAAGTATTTTGGCGGCGTTGCTCCCGATAAATCGGTCAATCCCGACGAAGCTGTAGCGGTAGGCGCGGCAATTCAAGCCGGGGTGTTGGGCGGTGAAGTCAAAGACTTGCTGCTGCTCGACGTGACGCCGCTCTCGCTGGGACTCGAAACCTTGGGCGGGGTGTTTACCAAAGTAATCGATCGCAATACAACTATTCCCACCAGCCGATCGCAAATGTACAGCACGGCGGCAGACGGGCAAACCTCGGTAGAAATTCACGTACTCCAAGGCGAGCGGGCATTGGTTAGAGACAATAAAAGTCTCGGTAAGTTTCTGCTCAAAGGCATTCCCGCAGCCCCCCGCGGCGTACCTCAAATCGAAGTTACCTTTGAAATCGATGCCAACGGCATTCTTAAAGTTGCCGCTGAAGACAAGGGAACCGGAAAAGAACAAAGCATCCAAATTTCTAATACAGGGGGATTGAGCGAAACCGAAGTCGAGCGGATGCGGCAAGAGGCAGAACTTTACGCTGATGAGGACATCAAGCGCGCTCAACTCGTCGAACTCAAAAATCAAGCCGACACCCTGGTCTATAATTGTGGTGTCACTTTAAAAACCAACGCCAAATTGCTGGGCGACGACCTCAAAGCCGAAGCCGAAACAGCAGCAGCAGCCTTGCGAGGGGCGATGGCTAACCCCGACATCACAGGCGAGGAACTCACCGACCAAATCGAATCTTTCAAACAACTGCTATACTCCCTCGGGACAGCAGTCTACGAGCAAGCCCGCAGCGGGGCAGCCCCGTCAGGAGCAGCGGTTGAAAGCGAGATGATGTCACAAGTAGAAGAGGTGGCAGCTACCGACGACAGGATTTCGCTGAAAGAAGAGCTGCTGGTGGCGCCCCAAGCGCAGCCGGAACCAAAGCCGGCACCAAAGCCGGCACCAAAGCCGGAACCAAAGCCGGAACCAAAGCCGGAACGACAGTCAAAACGACAGCCAAATCCACAGCCAAATCCACAGTCAAATCCACAGTCAAATCCACAGTCAAAACAAAAACAGAAGGTTCCCGAACCTGAAGTTGATGATATGAATCCTTTCATTTAGAACTGAAAAACTCAAAATTAAAAGTTAAAAATTAACAATGAGAATTTTTAATTTTTAATTGTAATTTCAGGAAAGGTCGCCAGTTTCTTTTTCGTACACTTTTTGTTATTTACCTCCAGGCAAGCAGCTCTATGGCCGGTGATTACTATGAAATATTAGGCGTTTCTCGCAGCGCAGACAAAGAAGAAATTAAGCGTGCTTACCGCCGCCTAGCTCGCAAGTACCATCCAGATGTCAACAAAGAACCCGGTGCCGAGGAGCGGTTTAAAGAAATCAACCGCGCCTACGAGGTACTCTCAGAACCGGAAACCCGCGCCCGTTTCGACCGTTTCGGCGAAGCAGGCGTGACCGGTGCAGGGGCTCCGGGGTTCCAAGACTTCGGCGACAGCTTTGCCGACATCTTTGAAAGCTTCTTTCAGGGTTTTCAGGGCGGGGCGGGCGGTCAACAACAAGGTCGCAGACGCAGCGGGCCGGTGCGCGGAGACGACTTGCGGCTAGATTTGCGGCTGGAGTTTCGCGAAGCAGTGTTTGGTGGAGAAAAAGAACTCCGCATCAAGCACCTAGAAACCTGCGAAACTTGCAGCGGGAGCGGCGCCAAACCGGGAACCAGACCCCAAACCTGCTCGACTTGCACCGGCAGCGGTCAAGTCCGCCGGGCTACCCGCACCCCTTTCGGCAGCTTTACTCAAGTTTCAGTTTGCCCCACTTGCAACGGCACCGGGCAAGTGATTGAGGATAAGTGCGAAACTTGCGGCGGCCGGGGCCAGAAAGAAGTGATGAAAAAGCTGAAAATCACAATTCCGGCTGGGGTTGACAACGGTACTCGCTTGCGCGTTTCCAATGAAGGGGATGCGGGGAAACTGGGCGGGCCGCCCGGGGATCTTTACGTCTTCTTGGCTGTGAATGAAGACTCGCTATTTAAGCGGGACGGCATTAACGTTAACTCGGAAGTTAAGATTAGTTACCTGCAAGCAATTTTGGGATGCCGGTTGGAAGTTGAAACGGTAGACGGGCCGACGGAATTGTTGATTCCTACGGGAACTCAGGCGAATACTGTTCTGACTCTGGAGAAAAAAGGGGTGCCTCGGTTGGGAAATCCAGTCAGTCGCGGGGATCATTTGATTACGGTGTCTATTGACATTCCGACTAAGGTGACGGCTGAGGAGCGGGAGTTGCTGATGCAGCTTGCTAAACTGAAGGGCGATCGTACCGGTAAAGGCGGCTTGGAAGGATTTCTGGGCAATTTGTTTCAGAAATAAGCAATTTTTGACACCAATTGGTGTCAAATTTTCCTGTTTGAGGATTCCCCGGCAATTTGTTTTAGTATCTGTCAAAAAATTGTGTGCAATTGCTCACAAAAATCTCAGGTGGGACGCTTCCTGGGCATTCGGTTTCAGCAGCGCTCAAAAAAGTGAGCGCAATTGCGCTCACTTTTTTCAGAAATAATAATAGTCTGTGTCTAATTGGAAAGAAAATTTTAGATTCTCCAGTTTCCAGGCAACTTGTTTAAAAAACTAAGGCTTTCAGGATTTGAGATTGCAAAAAGCATTATGAATTCAACATCGAAAATTGAAAATCCCAAATCCCCAGATGCCAAAATCGATCTGCGGGGTACTCCGTGTCCTCTGAATTTTGTCCGCACTAAACTGCGCTTGGAGCAAATGGCACCGGGAGCAGTTTTGGAGGTGTGGCTGGATGCTGGGGAGCCGATCGAACAAGTGCCCGACAGTCTGAAAATGGAAGGCTACCAGATTCTCGAAACGCAATTTGTCGCGGATGAGCCGGATTCTGGATTTTTTGCGATGAAAGTGCAGCGCCCAGAACACCAGGAAGCAGGATGAGCCTGAATTCGTCCCCGATCGTGGGTACTGTAATTGCTGTTCAGGCTAACTTCTACCAAGTGAGGTTAGATCCCGATGCCTCCATTGACGGGAAAAATGCTCCCCTTGCTGATTCTCCGAGTCTGCTGTGTACTCGCCGCACTCGACTGAAAAAAATTGGCCAACAGGTGATGGTGGGCGATCGCGTGGTGGTAGACGAACCGGACTGGACTGACCGCCGGGGTGCAATTTCTGAAGTCTTCCCGCGCCAAACAGAACTCAACCGCCCGCCTGTAGCTAATGCCGATCGTATTCTCCTCGTTTTTGCCCTCGCTGAACCAGACTTAGACCCCGCATCATTAACTCGGTTTTTAGTGAAGGCCGAATCTACAGGTTTAGAGGTGAGTTTGTGCTTGAACAAATGCGATTTGGTCGCGCCCCAGGAGTTGGAACAGTGGCGCGATCGGCTTTCAGGCTGGGGCTACGAACCAATGTTTATTAGCGTCCGCAGCGGCGCAGGCGTCCAGGAAGCCACTGATAACGATCAAAATGAAGTTTTTGCCCCGGAACAGGCTTGCCAGCATTTATCGGATAAAATGCCTCGCTCTATTCAGACTTCTGAAGATAACCCCCGGGTTGCAAATTCGCTCTATCCGTTAAATCCCGTACATGGCCCGTTGCCGAACTTGCTTCTCGACCACTTGCAAGGAAAAATAACGGTAATTTGTGGCCCTTCTGGGGTTGGCAAGTCCAGCTTGATCAACCAACTGATCCCGGCCCTGAATCTGCGAGTCAGCGCTGTTTCCGGCAAACTCGGCCGCGGGCGCCACACGACTCGCCATGTAGAATTATTTGAACTCCCCGGCGGCGGACTTTTGGCCGATACTCCGGGCTTTAATCAGCCGGCTCTCGAATGCGATCCCTCAGAGTTAGCGGAATATTTCCCAGAAGCCCGCCAGAGGATGGCTTTGGGTAGCTGTCAGTTTAGCGACTGTTCGCACCGAGACGAGCCTAATTGTGTCGTGCGGGGCGGTTGGGAGCGCTACGAGTATTACTTGAATTTTCTGGAAGAGGCGATCGTCCGCCAACAAGCTCTGCAAAACTCTAGCAGCGCCGAATCGAGTTTGAAGCAGCAAACCAAGTCGGATGGTACGCAGCAGTACGAACCGAAGCTGCAAACTAAAAAATATCGCCGCTCTTCCCGCCGCCTTCAACACCAGTCGCTCCAAGATATGTGTCAAGACTTAGAGGAATTGTGAGGAAGTCGCCACCCATCGCCCGCGAGGCACTAGAAAAGAGTACCAAGGCTTACCCAGAAACCGGGTTTGAACGACGAAAATACGTGTTGCACCCCGAGGGCCCGTTCATAAAACCCGGTTTCTTTAGTCGCGAGTGCGTAAGTCCTGAGTACATTAATCGCTAAAATTAAATGGCCTTAGATTTGTTAAAAAAAGTAGAACTCAAGCAAAAGTTAGCGGGTACTGCAGGAGCAAAAATACTGTGAATATTCAAGAAGTGTTTCAAAAAGGCGGCCCCGCCATGTGGCCCCTGTTGGTGTTATCGATTTTATCTTTGAGTACAATTATCGAGCGCTTGTGGTTCTGGGCGAGCCTCCTGAGCAAAGAAAAGCAGATAGTTAACCGCATTCTTGATGCTGCTCGCAGCGATTGGGGGGTGGCTAGCGAGATTGCCAGACAAGCTAACCGACAGCCGATCGGGCGATTTCTTTCTGCACCCCTGCGGCTCTACAATCCCGAACCAGATTTATTTCGACTCGCGCTCGAAGCTGCAGCCGATGAAGAGTTGGCTTCGATGCGCCGCGGTGACAAAATCTTAGAAGCTACGATCGCTCTCGCGCCTTTGCTGGGCTTGCTGGGAACAGTTTTGGGCTTGATTAACTCGCTCAGTTCTATCCGTCTGGGCGACATTGGCACGGCGGCAACAACTGGCGTAACTTTGGGGATTAGCGAAGCGCTGACTACTACTGCTTCAGGGATGGTAGTAGCAATTTTTAGCTTGGCATTTTATCGGATATTTCAAGCTTTTTTGTTCAATCAGGCAAAAATATTTCGCAAAGCTGGAAATGAACTGGAATTGCTTTACAGGCAATACTGGCCGACGGCTAATGCTAAGGGTCGATCGCCCGGTGCAGAATACAGCAATTCTTCTTTTGGTGCAGATGGTTTGAACAGGCGTTCTCTCAATTCTCAAGAAGCGGGAGAACGGAACCGGGAGCCGAAATTGAAAGGTTCCGATCCGGCTGAAGATTCACCTTCTAATAATTAAAACAAAGGAGCGCTGATGAAGATTAATCTAGATACTCCTGGTGAAGAGGCTCGGATTGAACTGGTGCCTTTAATTGACGTGATATTTTGCATTCTGACGTTTTTTCTGCTGGCCGCTTTGCAACTGACTCGCCAGCAAGCAATTAATGTCGATTTGCCTAAAGCGAAGACTGGACAAACGCAGATGCGAGAGATGCTGATTGTCAGCATTGACGATTTTGGGCAAACTTATATCGATCAATTGCCTGTTAATTACCAACAGCTCGATCGAGTTTTAAAGAGTTTCCAAAGCACAAATCCTGCGGGGTTGATGGTGCTGTACGCTCCTCAAAATGCTAGATATGCCAAAGTTGTCGAGGTTTTAGACAAATTGAGAGAGGTAGGGGGCGATCGAGTTGCCCTGGCAACTCTTCCTAGTTCGGCTCCTTCCCCATTGCCCAATACCTCGCTGCCCAATTCTGGCATTCCTGCGGCACCTGCGATCGGCAATTCCGGTCAACTCCTGCCGTCTCCTGTTGCTCCGGGGCAGCAGCAGCTCAATCCCAATCAGTTTCAATCTCCTCTCCCGGCTCCGGGGCAGCAGCAGTTCAATCCCAATCAGTTTCAATCTCCTCTCCCAGCTCCACAGCAGCCTAGTAACTCTGGTGCCAATCAGGGCATTCCTCCTGTTTCGCCTGCACCCGCTGCTCCCAATGTCAGACCCGGATCTGCCACTCCACCGCAGGATGTCAGGCCCTCGAATTAGTTAGAAGGAAGAAGGTTCGGCAACGGATTGTGTAACGGATTGTGTAACGGATTGTGTAACGGATGTCCGTCGGAAGAAGGGAGAAGGAAGAAGGGAGAACAGAGAATATAAGTAGTCGTGCAAAATTAATTACACAATATTTCGCGTGAAAGCCTTACCTAGCAAGGAGTCTTTATGTAATTAATTTTGTGTAGTTACTTAGAGATTTTCCCAATCTCCTCATCTCCCCCTCTCCCCCTCTCCCCCTCTCCTCATCTCCCCCTCGCGGAGAGAAGCTCCGCCCGATTTGGTATAAAGCGCTTCAATTATTTTGGTTCGTACTGAGCCTTTTGTCTCTTGACAAGTAGATACAGTTGTATATGTCTGGGGAAGGAACTTTTGCAGACATCTCGCCATCTTGATCCGTAAGTTATTTCCTGGGACATATGGCTATTTTGTCAAATTATTGTTACCTTTTGTAATATAGACTAAAGCGAGATGGGCCATCGGGCATCCCGAAACCAAGGGTCGATCGCTGAAACAAGTTACAAATCGGGTTAATCCAGGTTTTTACTTTCAAGTCACCTTTACTTACAGAGGAGTCAAAGTCATGAGCCAACCAGCAGAATTGTCTTTGGAGCAGCAATTTAGCCTGTGTTCCTTCAAAACACAGGTAAGTGACATGAGCCGCGAACAAGCTCAAGAGTTTTTGGTAAAGCTCTACGAGCAAATGATGTTGCGGGAAACCATGTACCGTCATTTTCTCAAACACCACTGGGGTTTAGAACCTAACCCAGGCGTTGAGTAGCTGAGAGTCGCAGTCGGCGACCTCCGTCTCTTACTCTCTTCCCTCATGCGGAAAGGAGTTGGGGGTGATGGGGCGTCACTCGAAGGCAGAAGGTAAAAGGCATCTGTACAGAACTTAAGGAAAATTTGACAATTTCTTTCTTGATTCCACTCAATTTGGGGAGTCGATACGAGCAATCTGTCGATCGACACAACATAAGATCGCCAAAATAATTTATCCGACCTCGACTCGAAAATTTGATAATTATTAATTATAATAAGTGTTAAAATTTTAACCAATTAAAAATTTTAACCAATTAAAAATATTTGTTTTTAGTTGCAGCGGATGAGGTTTGACAACGGCGCTAGTCGGACATCTGAGCGCGACCTCCGACTAGCAAACGACTAGCAAAACCTTCAATTTTCACCTCAAACCCTCTAACTCGCAACTGTGGACTCTAGAAAGAGTTATTCCGGCTGACGTTCCAGAGTCGCCTCCATCGTACTCGTCAAGTAATGACCAGACATGATGCCGCTAGATTGATAGTAGCGATTGTCATCAACGCGGTGAAGGGTATCAAAACCCGTCCGCCGCTGGCGTTCGTCTCCCAATACCCAGTAACGCTGGACGATCGACTGGGGAGCAATCCAACCTTCGCCCTCGACCCGACCGAGTTCGCTGTGTTGGAGCACAAAAGTATACTGCCGTTCATCGCTGTTGAGGTGTCCTCGGTACTGCAAAATAATCTCTTCGCGATCGCCTCCAGGAAACACGAGCTTCGTCACCATACTGAACCAATCTGTTCGGTTCCAGCTCACTAAAGTTTTGCCTTTAACCGTAATTGGCACGCCATTGCGCTCAATCCAACTTCCTTCGAGCGTCCATTGGCCAGATTCCATTAAAAACGTGTGAGCCACAGTGCTGTTCCTATGCTTTTCCTGCTGGCTACAATGCTGGTGCAACAACGCACAGCCGTTGTCCCTCAGACTCTATGCTATCACGCCCAACTGTGCCAACAAGAGTTAATTTCCCCTAAAAGTACCGGTGCTCGGGCACCAGTAACTTGAGGCAGATTGCCGGTAATGCCCCGAACCCGCCATGCCGCTAAAACCGCGAAAGCGATCGCCTCTTTAAAATCTACATTCAAGCCTGCCTCTGAAGTAGTCAACACTTGCACTGGATGCAATTGAGATTGCAATCGGCGTTTTAAGTAGAGATTGTGGCTGCCGCCCCCGCATAGTAAAACTAGATCGGGCATAGCCGGTAAGAAAGTTTGGTAACTGTGAACGATCGAGGCAACCGTCAGTTCTGTCAGAGTAGCCAGCACGTCAGCAGGACTGAGGTTGTAACCTTGGGCCTCCACCAAACACCGGTCAAAATAGTCTACACCAAATAACTCTCGCCCCGTAGATTTCGGCGGTGCTTGGCGGAAGAACTCCTCGGCGAGCCAATCCTCAACTAAAGGTTGACATGGAGTTCCCTGTGCCGCCCAAGCTCCACCTTCGTCGATCGTCTTAGTGCCGCCTGAGAAGTGCTGCACTGCCAAATCTAACAAGGAATTCGCCGGGCCTGTATCCCAGCCCGATATGCCATCTCCAAGACTGAAAATCTCCGACTCGTCCTTGTTTTCCCCTTTTCCCGGCGCTGGAAGATAGGTAACATTGCCAATTCCGCCCAGATTTTGGATGCAGAGGCTGCGGTTGGGTTCCGCCAGCAGGCAGGCATCAACTATTGACACTAAGGGTGCTCCTTGACCCCCTGCTGCAATGTCTGCCGATCGAAAGTTACTCACAGTAGTAATGCCTGTCAATTGGGCAATTAGCGCGCCCCGCCCGAGTTGCAAGCTGTACCCCATTAACCCACCGGCGCTGTCTTTCTGGGCTTTCCCAGCAGGTCGGTGGTAGACGGTTTGACCGTGAGAGCCGATTAATTCTGCTCTATTATCGTATTCTGCTTGAATTGTCAAGGCCGCCGTGGCAAATTCTTGGGCGATGGCATCATCTAATTCGGCTAGTTCAGCCATTGACAAAGCTGAGCCGCTGCAAACCGAGAGAATTTGCGATCGCAAATTAGCAGGATAAGGAAAAGTCTTGCCGGCCACCAATTGCACTTTCAAGTCTGTTTGGGAACCGACCACATCCACCAAAGCAGCATCAATGCCATCCACCGACGTGCCGCTGATCAAACCGATAACGCGGGTCATTCTATTTTAGATTTTAGATTTTAGATTTTAGATTGTTCAATTTTTCGATTTTTCGATTTTAGATGGTCGGGTGCGATCGGGCGATCGGATATTATTTGAGGTCGATCGTCACGATCACCACAGTAATATTATCACGTCCCCCTTTATCCTTAGCTGCTTCAATCAAAGCAGTTGCAGCGCCCTCGCAGGCGCGAATCGACTTCAGAGGCGAAGCAATCAAAGGATCGGAAAGTTCCTCAGTCAAACCGTCGCTGCAAAGCAGCAAGCGATCCCCAGGCTGCACGTCCACCGGCAAAATATCTATTTCCCGCACATCATCGCGACCCAAACACTGGGACAAAACGTGACGCCAAGGATGACTGCGAGCCTGGTCTGGAGTCAGGGCCTTTCTTTTTACAGCCTGAGCCACCCAAGTCTGGTCTTCAGTAATCTGCTCCAAGCGAGAGCCGTGCAGCCGGTACAAGCGAGAGTCCCCGATATTAGCGCACCAAGGTCTGCCCTCATCCCTAAACATCAGAACCACAGCCGTAGTCCCCATATCAGAACGCTCGGGGTGGTCTAGCTGATCCGTCAAAATTGCTTGATTGGCAATCAACAAAGCCTTTTCCAACAACACCGGAGAATCTTCAGGCTCTTCCCAATGTTCGAGCAAATAAGATTGAATCGCCTGAGTCGCAATCCGGCTGGCTTCTTGACCTCCGGCGTGTCCTCCCATTCCGTCGGCCACTATGAAAAATCGCCCGTCAGAGTCTATATAGTACGAATCCTGATTTACGGAACGAACTAGCCCTGTGTCTGTCTTACCTGCGAAAGAGCGTTTCATAGATTGGGTGATTGGACTCATCGAACTTAAAAGCTTGATTTAAGTGATGCAATGTTTTCTTCCAAAACTTAAATCCCGAAGGGGACTTGAAATTTATGTCGCCCGCGATCTTGAGTTTTGGAAAAATTGCACTTCCTTGACCTCATATTGTAGATCGTATGATGGTAATCCCGTCTTAAAATTTCGGTAAATCCAGTAAATTAAGCAGCACCTTCAAAAAAAAACTGGATTTCTACAAAAAATCCGAGGTTTCGCTGTCTAGAAATTTAGGAAGCAACTGGGTTTGTAGCGTCAAAGCGCGTAAGTGCTGTAAGTTTTAGCAATCTGTTGTCAGCCAGCCAAAACTTAACATTCGAGGTCAAATTTTGGCTGGCGAGAAATCTCAAACCTGAAATTTCAAATCGCAAATTGCACAATTATGACATCCTGTCTAAACGATCGATCCGCTTGAACAAACGCAGCAGAGCCAACCCTGCACCCGCCGCCAGCACTGCCACAGCGACAGCCGGCCAGACTTGATTGCTGACAAACAAAATTGTCGCCGACAAAGTAAAAGCACTCATCAGCAAAGCATAACTCGTGCCCATTTGAGCGCTGCTCATGCGGCGGAGCAAGCGCTCTGTTTCGGCAGAACGGACGCGAATCCGCAAATCTCCCTGCTCTAGTTTGTCAATAGTCTCTTCAATCCGGCGGGGCAAACTCAAAGCAGTCGAACTCACCTGAGCTGCCTGACGGCCGAGTTCGTTAAAAATACTGCTAGTTGCATCAGGTCCATTTCCATTACTCATAAGCTGCATGGCAAAAGGTTGTGCCACCTCCATAAAGTTGAACTGCGGGTCTAAACCGCGGCCGACTCCTTCAATTGTCGAAAAAGCCCGCATCACAAAAGTAAAGGTAGCTGGGAAGCGAAAAGGTTGGTTGTAGGCAATATCGTAAAGGTCGTCAGTGATGGCACTCACCGATTGATTTTCAAAAGGCTTGTCCATGAAGTTATCCAGCATATACTGGATGCTGCGGCGCACCGGACTCATATCGCCCGTAGGCACCAAAGCTCCCAAATCGATCAGAGAATCCATAATCCGCTGTCCATCTTTGGAAGCAATGCCGTAGAGCGTCTCCATCAGTCCTTCCCGCACGTTCGACTGGATTTGACCCATCATGCCGAAATCGTAGAAAATCAGAGAGCCCTGAGCACTAACAGCGATATTGCCCGGGTGTGGGTCAGCGTGGAAAAAGCCGTCGTTGAGCAACTGCTGCAAATAAGCTTTCGCCCCCAACTGAGCGATTAACTTGCGATCGATCCCGGCCGCTTCCAAAGCCTCGTAGTGGCTGATTTTAATCCCCGGCAGGTATTCCAAAGTCAGCACTCGCGGAGCCGCGTACCGCCAATAAACCCTCGGCACCTGCACCCAATCGCAGTTGCTAAAATTGCGGCGAAAAGTATCAGCATTGCGCCCCTCATGGATATAGTCAATTTCCAGCCACAGAATGCGACAGCATTCCTCATAAATCCCCATCCAATCTCGGCCGCGGCCCCACTTAGGATGGTTTTGAAAGTAGCGGGCAATTCCTTTAAGAATTTGCAAATCGATCTCGAACAGCTTCCGCAGTCCCGGCCGCTGCACCTTGACCACCACTTCCTGCCCCGAATGCAGTTGAGCTTTGTGTACCTGACCCAGACTGGCAGCAGCCAGGGGCACCGGGTCAAAGCTGTGGTAGAGTTCCTCAACTGTCTTGCCCAAATCTTGCTCGACAATTACCTCTAACTGCTGGTAGCTGAAAGCAGGCACTTTATCTTGCAGCTTAGAAAGTTCCTCGACAAACTCTGCTGGGAACAAATCGGCGCGGGTGGAAAATAACTGCCCTACCTTAATGAAAGTCGGGCCTAAATCCAACAGTGTTTCTCGCACCCAGATAGCTTGAAAGCGCCGTCTGGCAACTTTCTTTTCTTCACTCACGCCTCCCCAATAGCTCCAATTTTTGCTGTCGAGCCAGAGCGAAGCCAGCCAAAGCAAGACAAAGGCCCAAATGTCGAAGAAGCGCCGCTGCCGGGAGTATTTTTCGCGATTCCAGCGATAAGCTTTACTTTTGTACGATAAACCCGCAGTTTTTGGCTCATCGGCTTCGCCAGTGCGCTTTCTGGAGCGCTGGCGATTAACAGAGTCATCAAGGAGAGCAGACACTTGGGTTCCCAAATTGCTTATTTTATGTTGTTGCTTTGATTGCAGGTAGGAGCGCAGGAGCGCATTGCTTTGCGCTCGCGTAGTCGTAAATAATAGTTTTGGTCGAATCGATCGCTAGGGCAAACTGCTGCGGTAGCGCTGCAATTCCGATCGCACCAGGGCCACTTCGGCGCGCAGTTCGTCAATAGTTGCTTGCAACTCTGCCGGATGGATGTCTTGAATAGTGCTTGTTGCAGTGCCAGTTCTGGTCTGCATCGCCTCATCCGCAGCTCTGTTTGCCCGTTCCACAACTCGATCGGTGAACTGTCGCAGGCGTTCTCTTTGTTCTGCGTCAAATTTACCGAGTTCAGAGAAAGCGTTGGTTGCTGCGCTTTCTAATTGCTCGTACAGTGCTTCGGCAAGTGCTCTGCCTACAAAAAATGCATGAACTGGGGGTTTACTCATATGAAAATCTCTGTGCGCTTCCGCAACAAATTATAACTTGCTTGTCCCCGATGGTGCTTGCTCCCAAAGAAAGGAAGTTTGGGGGAAATGATGCGCGGCCGGGAGCTTGCACAAAAACAAACAACTTTTTTCAGGGGGCGCGATCGAACGATCCCGATCGCATCCCGGGCCAGACCTCGACCATCGACCGGATTCTCAGATCCGGTGTTGCTAACTTCTTTCTCCACCTCAGTAGGTTTTGCATCAATACGGTTCAGTTAAGGAAAATTGTAGCGAAAATGTTGGGCGGAGTGAAACGGAGGGTTCGTTCCACGGGCCCAACCTACGCACTACGCACTTTCTCCACCTCCGTAGGTTTTGCAGAAGTAGCGCGCGACATCACACAGTTTCAGTGTCGCGCACATATTATAACATAAATTAAATCCAAATATCAAACATTTATGCCAATTTTATCGGCGGGTATTTGGATTGCAGAGGGAATAGGAAATAGTAGATAAACTCCGGTCGCGGCTGTTGGGATTTTTCGAGTCGATCGCAGGTTTTGCGAGATCGTTGTTGGCGAGGAATGGCATTATTGTCTCCGCTACAGAGCGGATATTTGCTGAGTCATAAAACCAAGTATTTGTCCGCACTTTTAACCAACAAAAACAATACTAATTTGTCGCAGGTTCAGGAAAAGGCACAGCGGTATCTGCCACAGGGGGCGGTGAGTAAGGTGCGATCGAACTATCTGAATTGCTGCCGCTTTGGCTCGGTATCGCAGGTTCAGGCGATCGCTCGTCGGTCGGCGACGCTAATGCTGGTGGCGCGGATTCCGACGGCGGCAAGGTTTCAGCATTCTTAGGCGCAGGCGGGGCGGGTGCGGGGGGGGAGTAGCTGGGCGGTTCTGGTGGCAGGGGCGCAACTTCCGGTACCGGTGCGGGTTCTGGTTGGGGTGCTGGCTCGATTTGGGTTTGAGGCTCCGGGATGGGGGACTCTGAAGGCTGCTCTTGGGGCTCGGGCGTCGGGGATGGCTCAGGCTGCGCTTCGGGCTCTGGGGCGGGAGTTTCCGGGCTTGGGGACTCTGAAGGTTCGGCGCTAGTTTCTGAGGGATCGCTCGGTTCGGGAATGTTGCTGCTGTCTGGGGTGGGTTTGGGGCGCTTGTTGAGTTCGATCGGGTAGAGAGGGCTGCTTTCGACAGACGGCTGCCGGAACATCGGCCCTGACAAATCGCGGGATTTAAGCAAATCTTCGAGAGATGGGAAGGATTCAATTTTCGGCCGATTGCTGCTGAGACTGGTACTGTTGTAGCGCCATGCCAGGTCAAAACCCATCCAGCCTGCAATTGCAGCCGTTACGACAAACGCCAGCAAAGTCAACTGCGGCGGGGGAGGTGCGGGCAATTGCAAACTTTGCTTGCCTTTTCTATTTGCTGGTACTCGCTCTGTTTCTTGCAGCATGGTGAGCCAATTTTCCACTGTCTGAGGGCGGTTGTGGGGGTCGATTTCGAGTCCCTGAAGGATGGCTCGCTCGATTCCCGGGCTGAGGTTGGGCTGAAATTGCCGCAACTCGGCCAGGGGAATGCGATCGCGCAAGGGTGCTGCTACGGGCGCCACGCCGGAGAGTAAGTAGTAGAGGGTGGCTGCGATCGCGTAGATGTCTGTGGCCGGTGTACATTTACCGTCATAGAGGTATTGTTCGATCGGCGCGTACCCGGGCGAGAGCAAGTTAGTGTGGGTTTGTTTGGTGCCGGCGGTAAAGCCGCGGGCAATGCCGAAATCTATTAACATTACCAGATGAGAATCGGTTCGCCGGATAATATTTTCTGGCTTGATGTCTCCGTGCAGCAATCCGCTGTGGTGAACTGTACTTACCGCTGAGGCTATTTGCCGAATGTAGTGCAGGGCCTGGGCTTCTGGCAGCGGTCGATCGGTTTCGACTATTTGGGCGAGAGTTTGGCCCGGAATGTAGTCCATTGCGATAAAAGACTGTCCGGCTTCTTCAAAAAAGTCGATTACTCTGACGATGTTGGAATGCTGACACCGCGACAGGCGTTGGGCTTCGGCAATAAACTGCTGCTGAAATTGGGCTGATTCTGGGTGTTGGCGCAGACTTTCGTTGAGGGTTTTTAGTACGACGGTTTGGTTTAAATGGGTGTGGATAGCTCGGTAAGTGATCCCGAACCCTCCTATGCCTAAAGTCGCGTTAATTTTGTATTTGCCCTGTTGCAGGACTGTTGCTGGCGCTAAGTTCATCTTCAGTT
Organism: Microcoleus sp. N3A4; assembly: GCF_036701805.1. Taxonomy (NCBI): domain Bacteria; kingdom Bacillati; phylum Cyanobacteriota; class Cyanophyceae; order Oscillatoriales; family Microcoleaceae; genus Microcoleus; species Microcoleus sp. N3A4. The sequence goes on along the minus strand of NZ_JAUBRJ010000006.1, from coordinate 55,316 downwards.
GATGCCGTTTCCCAAACTATGCTACCGCCTTTGGGTTATTTCGCAGAGTTATGGGTGAAGTTCGATCTGCGCCCTAGTTTGAGCTTTAGCTCTGCTATATCTTTAATCTTTGCATCCCCACGTCATTTTATCTGTAGTAGGTACTGTGAAACTTAAGGCTCCGGCTTTCCAATAAAAATCCCGCTCTTGTGGAACGGGAAAACCATCAGGGTGCATCTATACGATCTGACTCTAACTCATGGGGGGTATAACCCCTCTTAGCTTTAGCAACTCTTTACAATTAACCGATTTTTGTAAAGATTTAGATTTGATGTTGACTTACGAGCAATTTTATGAATAACAAGATTGCCGCATGGCGATCGTGAGCTTGGGGAAATGAAGAAAGATAATTGTGACTGCGGTACGGTTAGAAGTCAAACAATCAATTTTTGGCGCGGGTGCGATCGCTAAAAATGAACAACATGATGAATACACTCAAGAATGCGCCGAAAAGTTGAATATTTCCTATTGAAACTTAAAATTATCAGGTAAACGCATCACAAATAAAATGGTAAAGCGCATAATTATGGAATATATAGCGGTTCTCAGAAAGATGAGGTACGTTGTTGGGCTTCAGCCCTCTTAGTCTGGTTGGTTATGTAAGCTGTCAGTCATACCTCATCTTTTTGAGAAAGGCTATACTCACTTTTATTAAATCAAGTGAGTTTCTTCTGCATCATCGGAACTTTAAGCTCCCTTACCGTGCTTCGGCAAATGGTGCAGCAAATACCATAATACGGCTATATTTGCGATAAATACCGCTAACTTAAGTACCGTAAAACCCTCAACTAACTCATAGATTTCAGGCGGAATACTGATGCCTACTAGCACTAAAACTAAAATTGTTGCCCAACCTTTTTCATACCATAAACCCACCGCTTCAAAAACAGTTAAAACTGCATAAACTCCGGCAGCCATTCCGCTAAATAGTAAGGTTTTAGGCTTGATCATTAGAACTTTGTCTAATAAAAATTCAACAATCTTCAGTTTGGTTTCTAAGAATAAAGAATCCGAAAAATCCTCCAAGACTTGATGATTTTTTAGTGCAAAAAGCAAAGCGATTGAAGTTACTGTCAAGAGGGAAGCGACAAAAGCTTTGTAAAGGACAATTGCGATTAAACCAGGAGGGCGCTGTTTTTTCACCTTAATTCTCGGAATATCAATAAAGTGCGATCGGCTTGTTAGCCTGTTTGGGATTGAAAAATCAAAATTTAGTAGAGTGTGTCAGCAATTAGCTAATCAATTATAGAAAAAATAACGCGCTGCTGACGCACCTTACTAAGTTTGAGGATAACGTTGTGCTAAGAAAGAGATAGCAGCAGCCCGATCGCCCAAATCGCCATCCAACTTCGCAGCCAACAAATCATCCAACATTCGTTTAAACCCAGGCCCCGGCTGATAACCCAAAGCCTTCAAATCGTTGCCATTTAAAGGCGGATCGACATTCGCCCACCTGGTGAGATATTCCCAAATTTGGCGGCGCGCACTTCGCGGACTTTGTAGGGCGATCGCAATTAACACCGGCAATTCATAATTCCTCAACAGCAACACCAATTGACTCGGCAACTCGCACTTAGGCAAATTCTCTGCTAACTGCTTCTTTCCGGCTTCCAAAACTTCCAGCCGCTTAATGCTGTCAGCGGGTAACTGAAGATTTGCAGCCACCTTGCCGCGATATTCCGGTGCTAAATAAGCTATCAAAACTTCCAGCCGCATCTGCCAATCGGGAATATTGATAATGGGGAATGGGGAATTGGGAATTGGGGATTGAGCCTTGAGAATAGTTGCTTTTTCTTTTTCTTCCTTCTTCCCTATTCCCTCTTCCTTCTTCCCTCTGACTCGTGACTCACCCTCAATCATTAATCCGTGTATCCGTGTCAAAATCCGTGTCGTGCCTTCCTTCTTCCTTCCATTCAAACACCGATCGAGCAAACGCAATTGCCGCCACAACTCCCGATCCAACTCCAAACTAGGATGAATGCAGCGCAAAGCCTGCAAATCTCCCAGCATTTGCAAAGCAACTTTCCAGTAAGGAGCTTGCAAAATGTATTTTAATTCGCTTTTGAGCCGAGTTTCCAAAGCCGGAGCTCGGCCGTTTTCCCCCTGAATTCGGTAATAAATCCCGCTGGCCAAAGCGTGGCGGATGTATCCTTCCGTCTGCGGCTCAATTTCAAATCCCAACCGCACCGCAAACCGCACAGCGCGATAAATTCGCGTCGGATCTTCGATAAAACTGTTGGCGTGCAAAACTCGAATTTGCTTCGCTTCCAAGTCCAGCAAACCGCAAAAAAAATCTAACAATTGGCCGCTGCGAGGAACACCCAACCGCACAGCCAGCGCATTAATTGTAAAATCCCTGCGGTACAAATCTTGGCGAATCGAACTCGCTTCAACTTCAGGATTTGCAGCCGGATAAGGATAAAATTCAGTACGAGCAGTCGCGATATCGACCCACAGGGAGCCGAAAGGAGAGTCTTTGTGCCACAAAAGCGCGGCGGTTTGAAATTGACCGTGAACGTCCAAACGCGATCCCGGGTATAGTTTTTGCAGCGATGCAGCTAACTCGACACCAGCACCGGAATCGTCGGAACCGCACTTTCCATCCACAACCAAATCAATATCAGTTAGCGCCAGTGTATCATCGGTCGCTAAGAGTAAATCCCGGACTGCTCCACCCACCAGATAAAGTTGCCAGCCGCTATTTTGGGCAAGATTGGCTGCGATCGACAATAATTGCCATAATTCGGGACTGATGCGCGATCGCAACAATTGCTCAACCGATTCGGGCACGGGACAATCAGAAAATTTTGCATTGCTTCCCCTGTCTCGCGCTTTTTGCTGGTGCAATTCCCGCAACACATCAGTCCGGGTAACAATTCCTACCAGTTGACCGTTTTCCAATACTGGCAAGCGCCCGATATCGTATGTCACCATTAAAGATTCAATTTCCGGCAGCAAGGTATCTGGGGCGATCGTTTTTAGCTGCGGAGTCATGTAACCCTTCACCGGGGCGTGACTGAAACCGTGGTGCAGGGCAATGTCAATGTCGCGCCGCGAGATAATGCCAGCCAGCCGATCGCCCGTATCGACCACAGAAAGCCCCGAATGTCCGTAACGTAGGAGGATACGGTGAGCTTCCCCCACCGATGTTTCCGGGCGAATACTCCGCACGGGAGACGACATTAATTCGCGCGCTGTCGGAGGGTGGGGAATTTGAGCTTTGAGTTCGTCAGCTAACTGATTTAAAGTCAGCAAGGGGTCAACATCGCGGGTGGCGAGGGAAGCGGCGCGGGCGTGGCCTCCGCCGCCGAAGGGTTTGAACAATTCGCTGAGGTTTGTGCCTTCGATGCGCGATCGACCGATAATAGTTAATCGATTGGAAACTGGCGATTCTGGAGCGATGTTGCGGTTGTTTTCGTTTTCGCTAAATTTATAAACATTACCTAAAAGCAGAGCATCGGTTTCAGTTAAGTCGAGCAAGCGAGAAGCCAGCGAAGAAAGTCCGGGAACGTAGGATTCAGTAGATAGCAGCACCCAAGCTACGCTGTAACCGTGCAAAGTTTCCGATCGCAAATTATTCAGCGCTTCTTTCAGCAAATCTTGCAATTGAGGAGACAAACCGGGTTCTACATATTCAGCGATTACCCCCAAACTCGCTCCTTGTTCCATCAACCAGGCCAAAGCTATTGCATCTCGCGCAGTTGCGCCCTCAAAGGTGAGGGAACCTGTATCGACGTGGATGCCGAGGGCCATGACTGTTGCTTCCGAAGGCAGAAGGCGGGATGCTGTATCGCTGTTTTCTGCTTGCTTTTTGAGCTTTTCGACAATTAATGTAGTGGTGGCCCCGACTGCTTCGATTTGGGTAACAGTTGCAGGGATGTCTGAATCTGCCTGTAGGTGATGGTCGAAAACCGCTATTTCCTTGAGGTGCGGCAAATCCAGCCACTCGGCGGCTTTTCCCAAACGATCGCGCCCGGAGGCATCAACTATAGTAATCGATCGAATTTGTTGCGGATTGACCGATCGGCGTTCAATCAGCGGGTACTCGTCGCGGTGTAGGGCCAAAAAATCCCGCACCGTCGGGTGAGACCCGCCAGTCAGTACGATCCTGCTACCGGGGCGCAGCACGCAAAGTCCCACCGCCGCTCCCAAGGCGTCAAAATCTGCTGTTGTGTGGCACAAAACTAAGTCCATAGTCGAACATCCCGCATCTCTAACTCACAGAGTAGCAATTTCTCGGGTTCTGACATCGGATATGTCGATCGGACTTTAAGTTAACCTTTCCAGTTTTCTGTGCTGTAGCGAACAATGATAAAATTGATAAAAATCTTAAGAGCCGCTGACGCCTGTTCGCGCAACGCCCGAATTTGCCCGGGTTCTTTCGTATCAATCAACCGACAATTTCTCGATCGAGTATCGGGAAACTGTCAAAAACTAGAATTTGGAAGATTTTTTTCGGTTCTGGGAAACTATTTCCGATCAACACACGGTTATATCGAAAGGAGAAAAGATGTTATCAATTCTGTTTCAAGTGGTTTTACTGGGTCTGGTACTGCTGTCTTTTGTGATGGTCGTTGGCGTGCCAGTTGCTTATGCCTCTCCCCAAAACTGGAATCAGTCTAAATCCCTGATTTATGCTGGATCTGGTCTCTGGTTTTTGCTGGTTATTGCAGTGGGTGTATTGAACTTTTTAGTAGTTTAATTTCACCCAACCCTATCTAATAAAGAAGGTAAAAGATAGAAGGATGAAAGCATTCACCAGCGATTAAAAGGCATTCGGCATTCGGCAAAAGCTAGGAATTTTCTAGGCCGCGCGACACTGTATGTTTTTGCACTTGAGATTCAGATGAGATGCTGCTACTTTCTGACTTTTGCCTTCTCACAAACAAAAATCTAAAATCTAAAATCTAAAATAGAACACTATGACTGTTTTCGAGGGAACTTTTACTCAAACTGAATCCTTGCGGTTTGCTATTGTCATCGGTCGTTTTAACGATTTGGTTGTCAACAAACTTTTGGAAGGATGTCAAGATTGTTTGAAACGCCACGGGGTTGATATCAATCCTCACGGTAATCAAGTTGATTTTTATTGGGTTCCGGGATGTTTTGAGATTCCTTTGATTGCTCGTCAAGCTGCTCTTTCTCGCCGCTACGATGCGGTAATCTGTCTGGGTGCGGTAATTCGGGGTCAAACTCCTCATTTCGATTTTGTAGCTGGTGAGGTTTCTAAGGGAATTGCTGCGGCTGCTTTTCAAAGTGGGGTGCCGGTGATTTTTGGGGTGGTGACGACTGACACGATGCAGCAAGCTTTGGAAAGGGCCGGAATTAAAAGCAATTTGGGCTGGAATTATGCGATGAATGCTTTGGAAATGAGCACTTTGATGCGTCAAGTTAATGCTTTGGGCGTAAATTCTTACGATCAATTGCCTGTGTCTGCTGCTGTTGAGGTGCTGTCGGGCGATCGACCTTAATGTATCTCATTATGTCATTCTAACTGGTTCCCAGGCTCTGCTTGGGAACCGAGATCGCTCTTGCTCTGCCTCGTTAAATACACAGCGAATTTTATCAAAAAAGAAAAGGTGATTTCAATTATCGATCGCTACGAGTATTTATACCAAATGACATTGTGATAATTCCGGGTTTTCCCGAATTGTCTCTAGATTTATCTTTGGTATTTCCAGCCTAATTTAAAAGTACGATACAATCAAGATTATAGAACCCATTTGATATCTTGAGGGCGATCGCTCACAACGGTCGATCGCCTGGATACTGATTTCTGATTCAGTCGATCGGCGCGATCGGTATTTTGATATTGTGGACGCGAGATTATACCAAACTTCACTTCCTATGTCAAGAATTACAGGCAACGTTACCGCCAGTCCTTGTGTAATATTTGAGCTTTTCGCATACTAATCACCAGACAGAGGAAACCACAACATGATCCAAACCATATCGAAAACAATCACGTTTGATGAGTTCGTTGCTTGGTATCCAGAGAACTCTGTTCATAAGTACGAACTACACAATGGAGTAATTGTTGAAATGCCTTTAGGAATCGGCCGCCATTCCCGCGTTACAGGTTTTATTCGTTCAAAACTATCAATCGAAATTGACCGCCGCTCCTTACCTTATTTCATCCCCGGCGACTGCCTGCTCAAACCCGTCCGCAACGAGGCGGGCTACCTGCCAGACGCAGTTGTCCTAGACGAAGCAGCTCTCACAAGAGAACCGCGCTGGGATAGGGAATCCGTCATCACGATGGGTTCTTCAGTGCGACTGGCTGTAGAGGTCGTCAGTACCAACTGGCGGGACGATTACCATCTCAAATTCGCCGACTACGAAGAAATGGGCATCCCCGAATACTGGATTGCGGACTACCTCGGTTTGGGCGGCCGCAAGTTCATCGGTACTCCCAAACAACCCACACTATCGGTTTGCCAGTTGGTTGACGGCGAGTATCAGGTAAAACAGTTTAAGGGCGATGACACAGTTGAGTCGCTGGCTTTCCCAGAGTTGAGGTTGACGGCCGAGGTGATTTTTCGAGCCGGTCTGCCTCCAACCGAGCCGAGCTAGAAAGACTGGGCGATCGAGTATCAACAGAATATTAAATGGGGTATAAAACAACCCCAATTTTTTAACAAATCTGCGTTTTGTACTAAGTGCTGTTTTTTCAGGACTAAATTATATCAGCTACAGTCAAACTTGTCAAGAACTACAGACATTGTTAGGAGTAGTCCTTGTGTCATATTCTAGCTTTTCGCATACTAATCACCAGACAGAGGAAACCGCAACATGATCCAAACCATATCGAAAACAATCACGTTTGATGAGTTCGTTGCTTGGTATCCAGAGAACTCTGTCCACAAGTACGAACTACACAATGGAGTAATTGTTGAAATGCCTTTAGGAACGGGCGACCATTCGGAAGTTACGGGTTTTCTTTCCGGTGAAATCAATTTTGAAATCAGGCGACTGCAATTGCCTTACTCAATCCCTGGTGACTGCTTGCTCAAACTTTCCCGTAACGGATCAGGCTACCAACCAGACGTAATTGTTCTAGACAGAACCGCACTTGCAAACGAGTCGCGCTGGAAAAAAGAATCCGTCATCACGATGGACTCTTCAGTGCGACTGGCTGTAGAGGTCGTCAGTACGAACTGGCAAGATGATTACCTTGTCAAGGTGGCTGATTATGAAATATTGGGTATCTCGGAATATTGGGTTGTGGATTATGCTGCTTTGGGCGGCAGACGCTTCATTGGCAATCCGAAACAACCTAGTATCTCGGTTTACCAGTTGGTTGACGGGGAATACCAAATCAGCCAGTTTCGGGGAAATGACACTGTTGAGTCGCTGGCGTTCCCAGAGTTGAAGTTGACTGCCGAGCAGATTTTTCTTGCTGGTTTGCCTGCAACCGAGCCGAGCTAGAACGACTGGGGCGATCGGGTATCAAAAGGATATCAAATGGAGTACAAGCTGTTCATCGCTTCCACCTACACATTGCAAGTTGTCAAATTGTGTGATATCATAAAACGTTCTCAAAAATAGCGCAACACTAACTATTACTGCATGGCAACGAAGCCAACGATCGCATTTACTCACCTCGGCTGCGAAAAAAATCGCATCGATACCGAACACATGATTGGCTTGCTGGCTCAAGCGGGCTATCAAGTCGATTCTAATGAAGAATTAGCCGATTATGTCGTAGTCAATACTTGCAGTTTTATCCAAGCTGCGCGAGAAGAGTCAGTCCGCACCTTGGTAGAATTGGCAGAAGCTAATAAAAAAGTAGTCATCACCGGCTGCATGGCACAGCATTTTAAACAAGAATTGCTGGACGAATTGCCCGAAGCAGTCGCAATTGTCGGCACTGGCGACTATCATAAAATCGTCGATGTTATGCAGCAGGTCGAAAAGGGCGATCGAGTTTCCCTCGTCTCTAGTGAACCTACTTACATCGCTGACGAAACTACTCCTCGCTACCGCACGACATCCGAAGGTGTCGCTTATCTGCGAATAGCAGAAGGCTGCGACTACCGCTGTGCATTTTGCATTATCCCGCACTTGCGCGGAAATCAACGATCGCGGACGATCGAATCTATTGTCGCCGAAGCTAAGCAATTAGCCTCCGAAGGGGTAAAGGAAATTATCTTAATTTCTCAAATTACCACCAACTACGGCAAAGATATTTACGGCGAACCGAAACTCGCCGAACTGCTTCGCGCTTTGGGTGAAGTAGATGTGCCTTGGATTCGGATGCACTACGCCTATCCTACAGGTTTGACTCCGCAAGTTGTCGCAGCCATCCGGGAAACACCCAATGTTTTGCCGTATTTGGATTTACCCCTGCAACACTCGCACCCGGAAATTCTGCGGGCGATGAATCGGCCTTTTCAAGCCGGGATTAATGATGCTATAGTCGATCGGCTCAAAGCAGCAATTCCCGGCGCCGTGATGCGGACAACTTTTATTGTCGGCTTCCCCGGCGAAACCGACGAACACGCAGCACACTTGCTGGAATTTGTCAAGCGCCACGAATTCGATCACGTAGGAGTTTTCGTATTTTCGCCAGAAGAAGGAACCCCAGCCTTCAGCTTGCCCCAGCAAATACCTGCAGAAATAATGGAAATGCGGCGCAATTCGGTAATGGCGGCACAACAACCTATATCATTGAAGAAGAATCAAGAGTCTGTCGGTCAGGTAGTTGATGTCCTGATAGAACAAGAACAACCAGAGACAGGCGAGTTGATTGGTAGATCCGCTCGGTTTTCCCCAGAAGTAGATGGACTCGTCTATGTGACAGGAGAAGCGCGGCTGGGTTCGATCGTATCTGTGAAAATTACTGGTGCAGATGTCTACGACCTCTACGGTCAAGTCGATTTTAGATTTTAGATTTTAGATTTTAGATTGACTGCACAGACTGATC
>NZ_JAUBRJ010000006.1:40262-46251 GCF_036701805.1 Microcoleus sp. N3A4 | reverse complement strand
TGGAAGCTCGATCGGTGGTCTAAAATGGTGGGATCGACCCTCATGAGTTGACGTGGCACTGTATCCGGTGCTCGGCGGGGTCAAGTCGATTTTAGATTTTAGATTTTAGATTTTAGATTGACTGCACAGACTGATCTGGAAGCTCGATCGGTGGTCTAAAATGGTGGGATCGACCCTCATGAGTTGACGTGGCACTGTATCCGGTGCTCGGCGAGGTAAAGTCTGAGTGTTGCTGGAACTGTCGCCTGAGACGGTGCGGCAAACAAAAACCGGACACCAGCCAAAAATGATTAGCTGATTGTGCAGCAAAAGTAACTGTTTGTACAATATTGTGCAAAGATATGTAGCAAAGGGGTTCTAAACTTTTTTAGCCCCTATCTGGCAATCGACCCTCCCCCTAGGGGTGCGGTAATCTCTACAGAACGATCGGAGAATTTTAACGAATTTAATGTTTTGTTTCTGAATGTAAAGAGTTATGATGATAACAAGCCAGAAATAAGCGGGGATAATTTGAGATTGCTTCGCCGTCCGCCTTACACCACAACGGTATCCCGAAAGAGTGTTGAGATGGATAGGCGGTAACGGTAGCCCAAAAAGGAATACAAGCCTCCGGCTTAAGTCGTGGAGAGATAAAAATTTTAGAGGAAAGTTAAAGCTCCCTGATTCATCTGTGGAGTCAATCTAAAATCTAAAATCTAAAATCTAAAATCGACTGACGGTCGCCCCATCCCCTGCTCAATCCCGCAGGCGACGGATTGCGGGATAGCGCCTGAACCAAAAACCTGTTACTACTATGTAGTGAAGTGGGGCTGTCATGATCCTCACTATAAAATGCCCTAGAGGGAAAGCTTGCAAGTACCTCAAAGGAAGTCCAATGTCCTATTTTAAGAATGTTGGAAGCCTATAACCCGACCGCTGGCGGTTGGTATCGGTGATGTCACAAAATCAAAGACGGCTGTCGAATTGGTAAATTAGTCACCATCGACGGAGCTGCCCTATACTCGATTGCTATTTAAGAAGGTGCGCGCAGGCGCAGCACCATAAAGAACTCTTATGAGTTCCTGCCCTAGAGCAGAAATCCGCATCCGAGTTGGGCAACTTAGAAGGCTAAGACTCGTTATTAGGAGCATTAATGAATTTATTGTTTGAAGGCTTAGGTCTTTCGGAAGAACTCGTTCTCCATCTGGAAACACTAGGCTTTACAGAACCTACTCCCATCCAAGTACAAGCAATTCCGCACCTGTTAGCAGGTCGCGACGTTGTGGGTCAAGCCCAAACAGGAACGGGCAAAACGGCAGCATTCTCGTTGCCCATCTTGGAGCGGATTGATTTAGATGTAACTGCGGTGCAAGCACTGGTGCTGACACCGACTCGCGAATTGGCGATGCAAGTAACTGAAGCCATCCGCGATTTGAGCGGCATTAGCAGCGACGGCCCGGTAAAAGTAGGTCGCTCTCTACAAGTTTTGACGGTGTACGGCGGTCAGTCGATCGATCGCCAAATGCAGCGTTTGAAGCGCGGCGTTCACATCGTTGTGGGTACACCCGGCCGCATATTGGATATGCTGAGCCGGGGCAGCCTGAAACTAGACAAGGTAAAATGGCTAGTTTTGGATGAAGCTGACGAAATGCTGAGCATGGGCTTTATCCAAGATGTGGAAAAAATCTTGGATGCTGCACCAAAAGAACGTCAAACGGCATTTTTCTCGGCGACGATGGAAGCTTCCATTCGGAAATTGGTGTCGCGGCATTTGCGTAACCCAGTCAACGTCACCGTAGAACAGCCAAAAGCAACGCCGAAGCGCATCAGCCAAGGCGTGTACATGATTCCGCGCGGCTGGTCGAAGGCAAGGGCTCTACAACCAATCCTAGAAATGGAAGACCCGGAATCTGCACTGATTTTTGTGCGGACGCGGCAGTCGGCGGCGGAACTCACCAGCCAACTGCAAGCAGCAGGTCACAGCGTTGACGAGTATCACGGTAATTTGAATCAGGCACAGCGGGAACGTTTGCTGTCGCGGTTCCGCCAATGTCAAGTCCGCTGGGTAGTGGCGACTGATATCGCGGCGCGGGGTTTGGACGTGGATCACTTGACTCACGTGATTAACTACGATTTGCCCGATAGCGTAGAAAGCTACGTTCACCGGATCGGACGCACGGGCCGGGCTGGTCGGGAAGGAACGGCGATTACGCTGATTCAACCGGTCGATCGCCGCAAACTGCGCTTGATTGAACGCCACGTGCGATCGAGCTTGACGGTGCGAAACATTCCGACACGGGCGCAAATTGAAGCTCGTCAGTTGGAAAAGATGCAGGGTAAAGTTCGCGAAGCTTTGGCTGGCGAACGGATGGCATCTTTCTTGCCTCTGGTGTCTCAGTTATCCGAGGAGTACGACTCCCACGCGATCGCCGCTGCTGCTTTGCAAATGGCTTTCGATCAAAGCCGTCCTGCTTGGATGGGCGCTGATTACGCTCAACAAGAAGATCCCCCGATTGGTGGAGAAAACAGCGTCAAGCCAATCTTGATTAAGAAGCGGGCTAAGACTGGTGCGCCGAGTAATTCTGCAGCGCCGAGTTTTTCTGGAGCACCGAGTGCTCCTGTTCCCCAGAACAGCTAATTGGTAGGGTGCACAATGTGCACCTTATTTAGAATTTTTGTAGTAGAGATGCGATCGATCGCACCTCTACTTTTTTTATGGGTGCGATCCCAAATCCGACAGCGCTAGGCGGTTGAAACCGCGAACAAACGAAGCCCACTCCTAGCGGACTGAGAATTGCATAAGTAAAGATGCAAGGAAAGCGATCGGACAATTTCTGTAACTAATTCTACGCTGAGTACGTTAATTGAAGAATTGGGTACTGAGTGTCAAAATCTGATTACTTTAATTCATCAGCTTCAGTTACCTGATTTGAGCGATCGGCAAAAAGCTGAAATTCTATAGCAATCCTCGCATCAGCCGCAAAATCGAGCGAGACCAGAATCCTTGCAGTGCGAGCCAGAAAGCTCGCGTATAATGCAAGCAAATCATTTAGGATTGCTATAGGAGAGTTCCTGAGTGCTGCAATCCATCTGAACGTTCACTGCGGAGAGGATTTTCAGACGCTAGTTGCTGAGGAAATGGAAAAGTTGTCGGATGATGATGAAGAGGATTAAGCAGACGCGGGCGATTCCCTACGGGATAGCTACGCTTCACGCACATTAGGAAAAAGCCCTCCAGTAAACTCACCGAAGAGCTAAAAATCCTCATAAATAAGGACTAAAATCCTTAATACTGTACTCTTGTCTAATATTTCAGTTTAGCTGCGTGCCGACAATAATTTTTTGCACGCGATCGCCCTTAATTTCCAAAACCAAATTAGCAGCCTTTTGGTCATTGCTGTAAGTCAACCGAGTGGCTTCACCATGCACGGATTGCCACCCGTAACCGTAAGTTTTAACAACTTTTTGGCTGTTATCTCCTACCTTCACACCATCAATTGTCGCCAACTTGGGATTAGTAGTAGAGATTAAATAAACTTTGCCTTCCCATGCCGCTACCGTCAATTCCGAGTAGGTTAACGTGCGAATCTTGCCACCCATTACAGAGCCAGCAGATTTAGTTTCGTCGCGCTGCGGTTTTCCCAACTTGCGTTTAGCTTCTTCTACAGACATCCCCAATTTCATGCCGCTAATCCCTAGGCGCGAATAGTCGATCGCTGCGGGCTTTTGTGTCGCGCTCAGCATTGTTTCTAGAGCGACAACAGTTTGATTCATACCGGCAACAGGGCGAACCAAAGCAGCAAATCCTAAGCTCGCAATTGCGATATTGAGTATTATCCCAGCGACGGCTGTTGTCACAAACAACTTTACCATTTTTTTTATAGCTTTATTTAGAAAATTCTTCGCGCGATCGCCCGATCGATCCGGAGCAATACTAATAATTTCGAGCCGAGAGAATTCGCACAACAGGTAAAGCCCGCTTGCTGCTGGCTGTTCCCTGCAGGGCGATCGGGCGTTTATGATAATTAATCACCGGAATTGGTGTGATATCCTAACAAAAGCCGTTGCTCCATAAAATCCGCAATTTAGATGACCGCCATAGATTCCACTAAGCACCAAAAATCCAAAGCCCTCAAACCGGGCAGCCGCCGCCCTGCTAAAGAACTTTGCAGCGAGTGCGGTTTGTGCGATACATATTACATCCATTATGTCAAGGAATCTTGTGCTTTCTTAACACAGCATATCGCAGAATTAGAAGCAGAGATTCACGGGCGATCGCGCAATCTCGACAATCCCGACGATTGGTATTTCGGAGTCAGCCAAAACATGATGGCGGCTCGGAAAAAAGAGCCGATCGAGGGCGCTCAGTGGACGGGAATCGTCAGCACAATTGCCATTGAAATGCTCGAAAAAGGAATTGTAGAAGGCGTTGTTTGCGTCCAAAATACTAAAGAAGACCGCTTTCAACCGATGCCGATTATTGCTACAACTCGCGCCGAAATTCTCGCAGCAAAAGTCAACAAACCAACTCTATCTCCCAACCTTTCAGTATTGGAACAGATCGAAAAATCTGGGATGAAGCGGCTGTTAGTAATTGGCGTCGGCTGTCAAATTCAAGCCTTGCGAACAGTCGAGAAAAAACTCGGTTTAGAAAAGCTCTACGTTTTGGGAACTCCGTGTGTGGATAATGTCAGCCGTGCAGGCTTGCAAAAATTCCTAGATACGACTAGCCGCTCTCCCGAAACAGTTGTATCTTATGAGTTTATGCAAGACTTTAACGTTCACTTCAAACACGAAGATGGTTCGGAGGAAAAAGTGCCGTTCTTCGGGTTGAATACTAAGGAATTGAAAGATGTTTTTGCTCCTTCTTGTTTGAGCTGTTTTGATTATGTGAATTCTTTAGCAGATTTAGTTGTGGGCTACATGGGCGCACCTTTTGGCTGGCAGTGGATTGTGGTGCGAAATGACACCGGGCAAGAAATGTTAGATTTGGTAACGGATCAGTTAAATACTCAGCCGGTGATGTCTAAGGGAAACCGAAAAGAAGCCGTTCAGCAAAGCATTCCGGCTTATGAAAAAGGGGTGACTTTGCCGATGTGGGCGGCGAAGTTAATGGGAGTTTTTATTGAGAGAATTGGGCCGAAGGGTTTGGAATATGCTCGGTTTTCGATAGATTCTCATTTCACTCGCAATTATCTGTACGTGAAGCGCAATTATCCTGAGAAATTAGAGGCTCATGTGCCGGAATATGCTAAGCGGATTGTGGGACAGTATAAGTTGCCTGAGTGAGGTGATTCAGAGAGTTTTAAAGAGCTGTTTGGCAGGGACATGATATTGCCCTCTTTCCTTCAGTCCGGCAGGGGTTGAAACCCCTGCCTCAAAGCTTAAGTCCTTTGAAAAGGACTGAATCAATTATTAGCTTTGTTTGTGCAAGATGGCTTTAACTCTCAATTAGATATATAAGATTATGACACTTATAGTGGCACAGAAATATATCAATTTGCCAAGGTCGATCGCACTTACTTGTTGTGTGCTTCTAGCATTATCTGGAAATGGAGGGTCGGCTAAAGCAGCAGAAGTGCGATCGGGAAACAAAACATTTGCTGAATGGTGTCGCGAAAAAGATTCTTTGAGTTCAGAAGCTAAACATACTGTTGATATGCTGTTGCAGCAAGCAGGGACTACTGAGTGCGATGGGGCTAATCAGAAACTTTCTCTTCTCACGGAACTCAACCTCAGCTTCAATCAAATCAGCGACATCAAACCGCTAGAATCCTTAACTAACATAACTGAGCTCAACCTCCAGAACAATCAAATCAGCGACATCAAACCGCTAGAATCCTTGACTAACTTGACTCAGCTAGTCCTCAGCTTCAATCAAATCAGCGATATCAAACCCTTAAAATCCTTGACTAACCTGACTGAGCTGATTCTTAGCTTCAATCAAATCAGCGACATCAAACCGCTAGAATCCTTAACTAACATAACTGAACTCAACCTCCAGAACAAT